>JAGVII010000322.1 GCA_020056155.1 Afipia sp. | reverse complement strand
TGCCAAGCCACCCAGTCGCCGACAAACATGCCGACGACAGCCCACACCATTGCCAGTACAATTCCGGCTTTGGTGGGATCGTCGTAGTAGCGCTCAAGCCGGTCGGCCGAAGGCTCCGGATCGTAATAGCGTGAAATGACAAGAAAGATGCCTCCGAGAGCCGCGACCATGACGATGGCGCCATGAAGACCTAATGGATCATCGTGGCCAACAATTGCCATGGCGAGGCCAACCACTGCCAGAAGCAGAAAGAGGACGAGGGCGCTCTGACGCTCGGACTTTGTTAGCTGGGCAATCATCTATCCATCCTGATCGTAAGGAAGCGGAATCGTCACAAGACGAGATACCGGAAATAAATCAGCTGCCTTTGCGGAAACGCAAAGAACCAAAATGACGCTAGTGGAGAATGCTGACCTGCAACCTCAAACTCGGCCGGAAAACGCTGAATTGAGGGACACGCAGACGCAAGACGAGAAGCGCAAGATGAGAGTATATGCCCGATTGCGACAGCGGAACGACCGCCTCTCCAAAGCGCCTGGGGAGGAGTCAGAGCATGACGCGTCAAGATTGCAAACCACGTCTGAGAACGATCAGCCACGCGATGACGCTGCGGAGCCGCGCCACCACCGAATAGCGAAAGCCGGCATGAATGGATTTTCCCGGTTTCTGCATCGGCGATCACGCGGCTAGCCGCATCAAGATAGATCAATTGCGGTCGCACTCGTCTATGAATCAAGCTTGCGAAGCTCCCGTATATTGGTGAGGTTCACCCGCCGCGCACTCGGCAGCGCGATCGCGGCCTGATCTTCGAGAAGCGTCAGCGTTCGCGATACCGTTTCGATGGTGAGGCCCAGATAGTCTGCAATATCCTGCCGTGACATCGGCAAGTCGATCGAGCCGGCACCCGCCGTCCGATCGGCAATCTCAAGAAGAAAGGACGCAACGCGTTCCTGCGCAGTACGGACCAGCAGCAGGACATGTTTTTGTGCGCGCTGCAGCTCGCGCGCCGTCAGTTCCAGCAGCGCGCGCGTGATCTTGTTGTCGTCTCTGGAAAGGTCCGCCAGCGGGCTGCGCTTGATCGCAGAGATAGTCGCGTTGCAGATCGCTTCCGCCGACATCTGATGCGCCGTGCCGATCTCAAGGCCGAAGATATCGCCGGGCAAATAGAACGCGCCGATCTGACGACGGCCGTCGCTAAGGATCTTGTAGGTACGCGCCGCACCACTCACGACCTGATAGATGTACTCGGCGTCCTCGCCCTCGCCGAAGATTTCCGAGTTTCGGGTATAGAACATCGGCGTTCCGATCAGCGCGGCCGGCAAGACCAGTGCATCGGTGTTTGCGGGCTTCGAGCTGGCCTGCGAGCTACTGACAATCCCTGCGGCGGCGAGCATGGACGACCTTCCTCGTTGATGAATGACAGCTACGGCAGCCCCTGACTTTGCGAAATCCGGATATTGCTCTTAAGGATAGTTCCTGAGGTCTCGGGCAGGCGAAAACCGCCTAACCAGACAAAGCGTTTTCCACAGTCGAAACAAACAGTTATGCGCAGCGAAAATCTGGAAAGACATCTGTCTAACAAGGCACGTTCGCTGCGCGGCCGTTATGGAATCGTGCTGACGGCAGTCGCCCTGTCCGCCGCGGCCTGGTTTGCCCTCAACCTTGTCGTCAAAAGCACGACACTGATTTTTCTCTTCGTCCCGGCAATCATGGTATCGAGTGCCCTCGGCGGCATCCTTCCGGGGTTGCTGGCGACATTGTTATCCCTGCTGATCGCTGTGAGTCTCGATCACGCGCTGGCACCTGGACAACACGACATCGTCGGCACCACGATCTTCGCGGCGGTCAGCCTCGGCATCTGCTATTGGGGCGACCAGTTCTACCGTAACCGGCGCACGGCCACCCAGGTGACGGAAGAGCTTCTTGCCACGACAGAAGACCTTCGCGCGCGCGAAGCCCACGTGAATTCGATCCTGCAAACAGTTCCCGACGCTATGATCGTGATCAGCGAACGGGGCATTATCCGGTCGTTCAGCAGTGCTGCGGAACGGCTTTTCGGCTATTCCTCCGAAGAGGTAATCGGGTCGAATGTGAAGCGCCTAATGCCGGGGCCATATCGCGACCAGCACGATGGATATCTCGACCGCTATCTGGGGACCGGCGAAAAGCGGATCATCGGTATCGGCCGCGTTGTCGTCGCCGAGCGCAAGGATGGCTCGACCTTCCCTATCGAACTCGCTGTCGGCGAAATGAACTCCAGTGGCAGACGCTTTTTCACCGGCTTCATTCGCGATCTAAGCGAACGCCAGCAAACTGAAGCACGCCTGCAGGAACTCCAGACTGAACTGATCCATATTTCTCGCCTTAGTGCGATGGGAGAAATGGCTTCCGCGCTGGCGCATGAACTCAACCAGCCGCTATCGGCAATCGCCAACTACATGATGGGATCGCGGCGCCTGCTGGAAGCACAGACCGACGAGACCTCGCGCCTGGTACGTGATGCAATGGACAAGGCGGGAGAACAGTCGCTGCGCGCTGGACAAATTATCCGCCGCTTGAGGGATTTCGTCGCACGCGGCGAGAGCGACAAGCGAGTCGAAAGCCTGACGAAGCTGATCGAGGAAGCAAGCGCCCTCGCTCTCGTCGGCATCAAGGAGCATGGCGTGCGGGTGATCTTCCAGCTCGATCCGTCGATCGACAGGGTGATCGCCGATCGGGTTCAAATTCAGCAGGTGATTCTAAACCTTATCCGCAACGCAATCGAAGCGATGGAAGGTCTGCCGCGGCGGGAGCTCGTCATCACAACCGGCCCCGGCGATGACAGCATGGTCACAATCAGCATCGCAGACTCCGGATCTGGTTTAGCACCGGAAATCCTGCCCAAGCTGTTCGAGCCGTTTATCAGCACCAAGGCGAACGGCATGGGGGTCGGATTGTCGATTTCACGAACGATCATCGAGGCACATGGCGGCACGATCTCGGCCCGGCCCAACGAGGGCGGTGGCACGGTGTTTCGTCTGACGCTGCGATCGCTGAAGGATGGAGAAGACGACGATGCAGCATGATACGACAGTGCACGTTATTGACGACGATCAGGCTGTGCGCGAATCGCTTGCGTTTCTTTTGCAGAGCGCTCGCATTCCGGCCGTGGTTCATGAGTCGGCATCATCGTTCCTTTCATCGCTCACGACAGAACAGAGCGGATGCATCATCACCGACATTCGCATGCCCGACATCAGCGGAATTGACCTTCTGCGCCGCATCAAGGACCTCAACGTCCCGATGCTCGTCATCGTCATCACCGGGCATGGCGATATCCCGCTCGCCGTCGAAGCTATGAAACTTGGCGCGTTCGATTTCCTGGAAAAGCCGTTCGACGATGAGGCGATGGTCACCACCGTCCGGCTCGCGCTCAACCGCTCGAAGCAAACTGAGAGGGCAAGCGCAGACCGCGCAGACCTCGACAAGCGTATCGCATCCCTATCGAGCCGGGAGCGAGATGTGCTCAACGGTCTGATTGCTGGACATTCCAACAAAATCATTGCCGCAAATCTCTCGATCAGCCCGCGCACGGTAGAGATCTATCGGGCGAACGTCATGACAAAGATGCGGGCGGAAAGCTTATCCGAGCTGGTCCGCTTGGCGATCACTGCGGGATTGGCAAACTGAGACCCACCCGAAGCCAGAATTCAAGAACTTGATAAAGATCAAGACGGCTCCCGGCCGGATGTGGCGTATGAATTGATCGCCGGACGAGACGCGGCGCTGTTGACCGGCCGCCACATGGAACAGATGGACACTGCTGCTCCGAAAACCATTCTCGTCGTGGACGACGACGCGGCATTGCGGAATTCTCTTGAATTCAGTCTTGGTATAGAGGGCTATTCCGTTCGCGCTTATGCCAGCGGGTCCGCGCTGCTCGCCGAGGCCGACTTCCCGAAAAGCGGATGCATGATCATCGATCAGCGCCTGCCGGACATTCAAGGCCTCAAGCTGATCGACATCCTCCGTGAACGCACGATCACGCTACCGGCAATCCTCGTGACGACGCACCCCACGCGCGCGCTCCGCCGCCACGCCGCGGCGGCCAACGTGCCTATCGTTGAGAAGCCTTTCCTCACTGGAGTGCTGTTTCAGCGGATCAGCGCCGCGTTCAAATAGCC
>JAGVII010000711.1 GCA_020056155.1 Afipia sp. | reverse complement strand
CGGATCGCGGACTCGGTCTTGTTGACGTGCTGGCCGCCGGCGCCCTGCGCGCGCATGGTCTCGATGCGCAGGTCGGCTTCCTTGATCGCGACGTCGACTTCCTCGGCCTCAGGCAATACCGCCACCGTCGCCGCCGAGGTGTGGATGCGGCCCTGGGTTTCAGTATCGGGCACGCGTTGCACACGATGCACGCCGGATTCGAATTTCAGTTTCGCGAACGCGCCGCGTCCCCGCACCTCGGCGATGATTTCCTTGTAGCCGCCCATGGTGCCCTCGGAAGCGGAGATCAGTTCGACCTTCCAGCCCTGCAGCGACGCGAAGCGCTCATACATGCGGAACAGATCGCCGGCGAACAGCGAGGCCTCGTCGCCGCCGGTGCCAGCGCGGATTTCGAGTACGACATTGCGCTCATCCATCGCGTCCTTCGGCAACAGGGCGATGCGAATATCCTGTGCAAGTTCGTCGCGCCGCGCCTCAAGCTGCGGCCGCTCACCCTCCGCCATCGTGCGCATATCCGCTTCCGTGGCGGGATCGGCGATCAGTGCGTCGATGCCGGCGATTTCATCGGCCGCCGAACGATAGGCCTTCACCGCATCCACCACCGGCGTCAGTTCGCTTAACTCGCGGGTGATGCGGACATAGGTTTCCGAGTTCACCTGGCCGAGCAGTTCGGCTTCGAGCGAAGCGTGACGCGCCAGCAAAGTATCGAGTTTGGCTTCAGGCAGCGTGGTCATGGGTCTCGACAATCAAGGGTGAATTCAACGGCGCGCTTCGGTTCAGTCCCGAAAGCTCCGCTACAACGAAAGCCCTTCGGCTTCGGCGAATTCCATCAGCTTGCTGCGGATCGAGACGCTTCCGGCCGGCGCATCCAGCAGCGGCGCGATCATGGCTTCGGCCTTCTCGGCGTCGAGATCGAGAATCATCGCCTTCACCGGACCGTGAGCGGTCGCCGACAGCGACAGCGAGCGATAGCCCAGCGCGATCAGTGCCAGTGCGCCGAGCGGCTGTGAAGCCATCTCGCCGCATAGCGAGACGGATTTGCCGGCGGCATTGGCCTTCCTTGCGATGTACCGTAAGGCGCGCAGGATCGGCGCCGACAGCGTATCGAAGCGGTCGGTGACCCGCGAGTTGCCGCGGTCCACCGCAAAAAGGAACTGGAACAGATCGTTCGAGCCAACTGAGATGAAGTCGACCCGCTTGAGCAATTCGTCCATCTGATAAAGCAGCGCCGGGACTTCGACCATGGTGCCGACATCGACGCGCTCGGGAAGCGTATGGCCGTGCTGGCGCAGATAGGTCAGTTCGCGCTCGATCACGAGCTTGGCCTGATCGAATTCATCGACCTGCGAGATCATCGGAAACATCACGCGCAGATAGCGCCCGGAGGCGGCGCGCAGCAGCGCGCGGATTTGCCCGCGCAGCAGGCCCGGCCGGTCCAGTCCAAGGCGGATCGCGCGCCAGCCCAGCGCCGGATTTTCTTCGACGATCGTGTCCATGTACGGCAGCGCCTTGTCGCCGCCGATGTCCAGCGTACGGAAGGTCACCGGCTTGTCACCGGCCGCATCCAGCACCGAACGATAGAGCGAGAGCTGTTCGCTGGTGCGCGGCAGGCTCTGCCCGACCATGAACTGCAACTCGGTGCGGAACAGTCCGATGCCGGACGAGCCGGTGTCATCGATATGGGGCAGGTCGATCACGAGGCCCGCATTGATCATCAGATCGACGGGCTGGCCGTCCTTGGTCACGCACGGCTTGTCGCGCAACTCGCGATACTGCTCCTGACGCCGCGCGCGGAAGCGGACGCGCTCGGCATAAGCCGACTGGATTTCGTTCGACGGGCGGATGTAGATCGAACCTGAGGTGCCGTCGACGATAATCGCGTCACCGGGATCGGCGATGCCGGCTGCGTTCGGTACCTCGCCGACTGCCGGAATACCCAGCGCCCGCGCCACGATCGACACATGCGAATTGGCGGTGCCTTCTTCCAGCACAAGGCCGCGCAACCGCTTGCGGTCATAGTCGAGCAGTGCCGCCGGGCCCATCGAACGCGCGATCAGAATGGCGTTATCAGGTAACTGCTCGCGCGACGGCGCGTGATCCTGACCGACAAGCTGGCGCATCAAGCGGTGACCAAGATCTTCCAGATCGTGCAGGCGGTCGCGCAGATAGGGGTCGGTGGAGCGCAGCATCCGGGCGCGGGTGTCGGACTGCACGCGCTCGACCGCGGCTTCGGCGGTGAGGCCCGTCGCGACCGCTTCGTGCAGTTTGTGTTGCCAGCCCTGGTCGTTGGCGAACATGCGATAGGCCTCTAGCACGTCGCGATGCTCGCCGCCTTCGGCGACGTCGCCACGCTCCAGCATGCGGTCGAGATCGGCGCGCAGCTTCAGGATCGCGGTATCCAGCCGTTTGAGTTCCTTCGGCAGATCCTCGGCGATGTAGTTGGTGATGACGACGCGGGGTTCGTGCAGCACCACATGACCGAGCGCGATGCCGTCCGACAGGACTGCGCCGGTCTTGTGCAGCGAGTGGCGCGCGGCGGGCTCGGCGCCGGGCTTGGCGATGGCCGACAGTTCGCCCGAGGCGATCATTTCCGCGAGCACCATGGCGGTGGTCTGCAGCGCCTCGACTTCTTCCTCGACGTAGGTGCGATGGGCGCGGTTCTGTACCACCAGCACGCCGAGCGTATTGCCGGATCGCAGGATCGGCACGCCGAGGAACGAATGGTAGATTTCTTCGCCGGTTTCCGGGCGATACGAGAACGCCGGATGCGACTGCGCGTTCGACAGGTTCAGCGGCGTGGCCTCGGACGCCACGAGACCGACGAGGCCCTCATGGGCGTTCAGCACCGTCTGGTGGACCGCGTCCCGGTTCAGGCCTTCGGTGGCATACAGCTCAAGGGTGTTATCGACGCGCAGCACGTAGGTCGAACAGACCTCCGCCACCATATTGGCGGCGATCAGCACCACGATCTTGTCGAGCCGCTCCTGAGCGCTGACCTGTTCGGCCATCACTTCGCGGAGTCGTCTCAACAAGACGCGGGGGCCTCCCAGCGCGCTCCGCATCCGTTGACATCCTTACCCGCAATTCGAGCACGGCCCGCGACCGGCTGCGATAGCGTTAACTAGCAGTAAAATAACGACTTCTCAGGTCTCGCGTGAACCGTTTGGCCGGTTTCCGGACGTGTCAGACGGTCCAGAACCGGAGCTGCGGGCGCGGGTGCCTTGTCCTGAGGCTATATCGAATTGAGGCGCGTTTTGCCAAGCAAAACACCTGCCAAAGATGAGAGCCAGTCCAGCAATATGACCTCGGCGCAATACCGTGGCGGCGGACTGTGGGGAAAAAACTCAGGCCTGATCCAGCCCGTAAAGCGTATGCAGCGTCCGGACGGCCAGTTCGGTGTAGGCGGCATCGATCAGCAGCGAGAACTTGATCTCGGACGTGGTGATGGCGCGGATGTTGATGTTGCGCTCGGACAGCGCCTTGAAGGCCTGTGCGGCGACGCCGGCATGGCTTCGCATGCCGATACCGATCACCGAGACCTTGGCGACGTCGGTCGCCGAATCCATCGCCTTGTAGCCGATCTTGTCCTTCGCCTTGGCGATGGTGTCCTTGGCGCGGGTGTATTCCGAGGCCGGAACGGTGAAGGTGAGGTCGGTGGTCTTGCCGTCCTCCGAGACGTTCTGCACGATCATGTCGACATTGATGCTGGCGTCGGCCAGCGGGCCGAAGATGGCCGCAGCCACGCCGGGCTTGTCGTCGATCTGGCGTACGGAGATCTGGGCTTCGTCCTTCGAGAAGGCGATACCGGTGACGACTTGGCTCTCCATGATTTCCTCCTCGCTGCAAATCAGCGTTCCCGGCGGCGTGCCGTGGGGGTCGATATCTTCCGGTTTGTCGAAGCTCGAACGCACGAACACCGGCACATTGTGAACCATGCCCAGTTCCACGGAGCGGACCTGAAGCACCTTGGCGCCCTGCGACGCCATTTCCAGCATTTCCTCGAATGCGACCTTCTCAAGCCGCCGCGCCTTCGGCACGACGCGCGGGTCGGTCGTATAGACACCATCGACGTCGGTGTAGATGTCGCAGCGGTCGGCCCGGATTGCGGCCGCGATCGCAACCGCTGACGTGTCGGAGCCGCCGCGCCCGAGCGTGGTCACGCGGCCCGTCGGCTCGTGGATGCCCTGGAAGCCGGCGACGACGGCGACTTCCTTGCG
>JAGVII010000135.1 GCA_020056155.1 Afipia sp. | reverse complement strand
TTCATCAAGGGCCGCGTGCTCGATCTGTCGAAGGGCGCCGCCCGCGCGGTCGGTCTCACCAGCCGCGGCGTTGGTCACGTGGTTGCAGAAGTTCAGTAAGTGTAGCGTACCAGTTGCGTTGCGTAAGTTGCGTTGAAAAGGCCGGTGCCAGTTGCACCGGCCTTTTTCATGAATTCCTCGTTTGGCTCTGGACTATGCCCTACAAAAAACTCTGCGGATCGATGTCGGTCTCAAGCTTGAGATTGCCCTTGGTCTTTGGACCGGCCGCGAGCCAATCCCGCATATAGGCCGACAGGTCGATGCCGCGCACCGACTTCACCAGAATACGAAACCGGTAGCGGCCCTTGATGACGGCCAGCGGCGCCTCCGCGGGACCAAGAACCTGAACCCGTTCGTCGAGCGGCGCGGCCGCTGCGAGCTTGCGCGCAAAGCCTTCCGCGGTGGGACGATCGCCCGCCGAAATAATCAGCGACGCCAGCCGCCCGAACGGCGGATACAGCGCGCGCTCGCGCGCCTCGATCTCGCTGGCGTAAAACGCCTCGCGATCCGACGCGACCAATGCTTTCATCACCGGATGTTCGGGCTGATGGGTTTGCAAGAAGCCCATGCCGCGTCCCTGCTCGCGGCCGGCACGGCCGATCACCTGATTGAGCAACTGAAACGTGCGCTCGGCAGCGCGCGGATCGCCGTTGCCCAGCCCCAGATCCGCATCCACCACGCCGACCAGATTGAGGCGCGGGAAGTTGTGCCCCTTCGCCACCAGTTGCGTGCCGATGATGATGTCGACGCGGCCTTCAGCGATCTCGTTCAGTTCAGAGCGCATGGTTTCGATGTCGGTGATGAGATCGCTCGACAGCACCATGGTGCGGGCGTCAGGAAACAGGCTCAAGGCTTCTTCCTGCAGACGCTCCACGCCGGGGCCGATGGCCGCCAGCGATTCCTCCGCGCCGCAATGCGGGCATTGATGCGGACGCGGCATCGAGAAACCGCAGTGATGGCAAACCAGGCGTTGACGGAAGCGGTGATCCACCAGCCATGCATCGCAGATGGTGCAGGCGAAACGATGTCCGCAGGCGCGGCACAAGGTCAGCGGCGCATAGCCACGCCGATTCAAGAACAGCAGCGCCTGCTCCTTGCGCTCGACTGCAATCTTGATCTCTTCCGCTAGACGCGGCGAAATGAACCGGCCGCGCGCGGGGCCCTCGCGCCTGAGATCGATAGCCTCGATCTGCGGCATGTGCTGGCCGCCGAACCGCGACGGCAGAGCGACGCGGCGATAGCGACCTTTGCGCGCATTGACTTCCGACTCGACCGAGGGCGTCGCCGAACACAGCACGACCGGAATTTTCGCGATGGAGCCGCGCACCACCGCCATGTCGCGTGCGTGATAATGCGCGCCTTCGTCCTGTTTGTAGGCCTGATCGTGCTCCTCATCGACAATGATGAGGCCGAGATTGGCGTATGGCAGAAACAACGCCGAGCGGGCGCCAACCACCACCGGCGCATCGCCCGCCGCGACCGCCGCCCAGTTGCGCGCGCGGGTGCGCGGCGTCAGTTCGGAATGCCATTCGATCGGCCGCACCCCGAACCGCGCACTGAACCGATCCAGAAACTGCCCGGTCAGCGCGATTTCCGGCATCAGGATCATGGTCTGCCGGCCACGGCGAATGTTCTCGGCAACCGCCTCGAAGTAGACTTCGGTCTTCCCGGAGCCGGTCACACCATCGAGCAGCGCGACCTGAAATTCACCTTTCGACGCCATATCCTTCAGTGCATTGGCGGCGATGCGCTGCTCGGGCGAAAAATCCGGCTCGGCGAACGAGGGATCCGGCGATGGCGGCGCCAGATCGCGCGGCATCGGCTCGGTGACGAGCGTGCCTTCGTCAACAAGACCATCGATCACGCCCGGGCTCACACCGGCCTCTTTCGCGGCTTCGGATTTCGCGTGCAACAGACCGTCCGACAGAATTTCGATCAAGCGATACCGCGCGCTCGTCATGCGCTGCGGCGGCGCGCCGACCAGCCGCACGCCCATGCGCACACGCTCAGGTCCAAGATGTTCGCCCATGCGCAGCGTCATCCGCAACACCATGCCCCGCGCCGACAGCGTGTAGTTGGCGACCCAGTCGACAAAGCTGCGCAGTTCAGGCTTGAGCGGTGGCACGTCGAGCCTGTCGCCGGTCTCCTTCAGGCGATTGTGCAGCCGGGGATCGGGGTTCGGATTGTCGGCCCAGACCACGGCAGTGACATCGCGCGGCCCCAGCGGAACGCTGACCACGTCCCCCGGATTCAGCTCGACGCCGTCGGGAACGCCATAGGAATAGGTCTGATTCAGGGCCACGGGGACGAGGACGTCGACAACTCGTCTTGCCATGGTGAGAGGGACCCGGATTAAGAGGTGAATAAGGAAAAGGGTGCGATAAACCGATTCCTGTCAAGCGCAGGCGCCCCGCGAG
>JAGVII010000126.1 GCA_020056155.1 Afipia sp. | reverse complement strand
TCGAACCACCGCCCCTGATAGAGCAACCGGCCAAGCCGCATGCCGCTGATGCGATACTGCTCGATGGTGTCTTCGTTGTGAATGCCGGTGACGAGACGTTCATAGGCGATGTGGAGCAGCGCCATGCCCGGCGCCTCATAGATGCCGCGGCTCTTCGCCTCGATGATCCGGTTCTCGATCTGGTCGCTCATGCCAAGGCCATGCCGGCCGCCGATGGCATTGGCCTCGAGGAACAGCGCGACGGGATCGGCAAACGTCTGACCGTTCAGCGCAACGGGCTGACCTTCCACAAATCGCACCGAGACTTTCTCGGCCTTGACCACGCAGTCGTCACGCCAGAACGGAACGCCCATGATCGGATTGACGATCTTGATGCCGCTGTCGAGATGTTCGAGATCCTTGGCCTCATGCGTGGCGCCGAGAATGTTGCTGTCGGTCGAATACGCCTTTTCGGCGCTCATCTTGTAGGCGAAACCATGGGCGGTCATGAACGCCGACATTTCCGCGCGGCCGCCGAGTTCGTCGATGAACTGATCGTCGAGCCACGGCTTGTAGATCCGCAGGTCCGGATTGGTCAGCAATCCGTAGCGGTAGAACCGCTCGATATCGTTGCCCTTGTAGGTCGAGCCGTCGCCCCAGATGTTGACGCCGTCTTCCTTCATGGCCGACACCAGCATGGTGCCGGTCACCGCGCGGCCGAGCGGCGTGGTGTTGAAATAGGCGATGCCGCCGGTCGAGACGTGAAACGCGCCGGACTGAATGGCGGCGATGCCTTCGTGAACCAGTTGCGCGCGGCAATCGACAAGGCGCGCCTTCTCGGCGCCGAACTCCATCGCCTTGCGCGGAATCTCGTCGTAGTCGGCCTCGTCCGGCTGGCCGAGATTGGCGGTATAGGCAAAGACGCGGGCGCCCTTTTGCTTCATCCAAAGCAGCGCCGCGCTGGTGTCGAGCCCGCCCGAGAAAGCGATGCCGACATTTTCTCCCTTGGGAAGGCTCTTCAGAATCGTGGTCATCAAACGTCCATTCGGGCAAAATTCGGTTGGCGGCCTCGATGCGCGACGAACAGACCTCGCGCGAGCGGAAGCGCTTTTATTGGCGGCTGATGTGCCGGGTCACGCCGGACAATGGCCCGGCCTCCTCGGCGAGTTCAGATCGGCTTCTATAGAAAGATTGGCGGGCAATGGGAAGGCCCGGCGACAACGGCCTCTCGGCCGGACGACGCCGGCAGATTCCTATTCCGCCGCACCTGGCCGCACCCGCGGCTCGCTCCCGACATTCCGCCCCAGCATCTTCTGCCGCCAGCGATAGCCCGGCCAGGCAAAGCGCGTCAGCGCCGCGTCAATGCCGTAGTCGGTCAGCCGCGTCGATGGCCAGCGATAGATGAAGGCGTAAGCCAGCCAGATCACGAGGAAGGACGCGATCCCGGAGAACAGCACGTCGGTGAAAAAGTGTCCGCCGAACGCCATCCGCAGGCCGCCGGTGAAAATTCCGAACGCAGTCGCTGCCACGTAAGCGACCGGACGCCACGCCGGGGGCGTCAGCGCCGCGGGCGCGTAGGTCCAGAACGCGGTCGCGCCTTCGCCGGAAAAGAACGAACAGTTCTTTGGGCATGCGCCGCGCGGGTCCCACCACGGCATGAAGTCCAGCTTGCCGTTGAACTCGGTCACCACCACGGGGCGCGGACGGCCCCAGTAGCCCTTGAAGATCACGTTGGAAATGATGATCGCCGACAGCAGCATGGTCACGATCAGAAACACCATCGCGCGGCCGGAAATCATCAGCGGCTTCACCGGCCGGACCAGCTTGACCACCAGCGTCACCAGCGCCGGCAGGACAAGAGCCCACGCGATCCACATCGCGCCGTCGCGCGCGATCATCGCCCACGTCTCCGTCTTCAGCGGAAACGTCTTGGCTGTTGCGTCATAGAACAGCGCGGCCATTTTCAGATCGAGTTCGGGATAGAGGCCGAACAGCAATCCGAAAACCACCGAAAGCGTAAGTGCGATAAAAAGTCCGGTCCGGTTCATGGCTGGGGGTTTAGCCGAGGCGGCGGGGGAATAAAAGTGGCCCGGACGCCGCTCCGGCAGTCCGGTCAACCTGTGCTAAGATACTCCAAACAAGCTCGAAAATTCCGGGAGTGCCGCACGCCTCATGCCCAAACCCGTTCTGGATTTCTGGTTCGATTTTGCCTCGGTCTATTCGTTCCTGGCCGCCATGCGGATCGCGCCGCTGGCCGGCGCCGCCGGTGTCTCGGTGCGGTGGCGGCCGTTTCTGCTGGGACCGATTTTCGCATCCCAAGGCATGACGGATTCGCCGTTCAACCTGTTTCCGGTGAAAGGCAAGCACATGATCCGCGACGTGCAGCGCAGCGCCGACGAGATCGGCGTGGGCTTCCGCTGGCCGGAGGCGTTTCCGCAGTCCGGCGTGCTGGCCAGCCGCGTCGCGCTGGTCGGACTCAAGGATGCCTGGGGCGAAGACTTTTGCCGCGCCGTGTTCCACGCCGAATATGCCGAGAACCGGGTCATTTCCGAATCGACCGTGATTGCGGACATCCTGACCAGGCTGAAGGTGCCGGTGGACGCGACCTTCGCAAGCGCGCAGGCCGACGAGATCAAGACGGAGCTGCGTGACCTGACCGCGGAAGCTCAGACGCGCGAATTTTTCGGTGCGCCGACTTTCACCACGGCGGACGGCGAACTGTTCTGGGGCAACGACCGCCTCGAACAGGCGCTGCGCTGGACGAAGAAGTAATCTCGTCATTGCGAGCGCAAGCGAAGCAATCCAGCCTTGGGAAAGCAAGAACTGGATTGCTTCGTCGCTTCGCTCCTCGCAATGACGAATTAGATCTGTATTAGCGCGGCATCGGCGGCGGTGCCGGTGATGCGTCCGGCGAGGGTGAGCGCCACGCGCCGGCATTGCGGCCCGCGATCATCCAGTAGATCACGCCGCCGAGAATCCCCGCGCCGACCATCACTTCGAGATGCCGGCGCACGATGCCGTTGAAGGTCATGTTCACGGTGTCGAACGGGATAAAGGCAAGATAGCAGCACAGACCGGCGATGCCGCCCGCGACGGCATAGGCGAGGATGTGGCGAATCGAAAATGCCTCTGTGACGAGCGCGATAATCAGCGCCGGCAGCAGCGCAAATCCGCTGACCAGGATGAAGCCGAATCCGAGGATGAGGTTGATCGCGCCCTGATCGACATCGATCGACGACACGTCGCTCAGTTCCGGAAAGAAAATCGCATACAGCACCACCGCGCCCGCCACGAAACAGGCGGCGAGAAATCCGAAGAAAATCGCGAACAGGCGTCCGATCACGGCCATGGAGGATCATTCCGTTGGTCTGTCATCCTTCGAGGCTCGCCGAAAATGGCTCGCACCTCAGGATGACGCTTCACTCTCCGTTGCGTTACCCTGAGGTGCCGCCGCAAAGCGGCGGCCTCGAAGGGCGACGGCTGAATAGCTCAATCCGTCATCGCCATGGCGCGCAGCGCCTGACGTTCGCGCGCGGACAGTTTCTCGGTTTCCGACTTGAGCTGGCCGCAGGCGGCGAGAATATCGCGGCCGCGCGGGGTGCGCACCGGCGACGAGTAACCCGCGTTGAAAACATACTCGGAAAACTTCTCGATCTGGTCCCAGTCCGAGCACTCGTACTTGGTGCCGGGCCACGGATTGAACGGAATGAGATTGATCTTGGCTGGTATGCCCTTCAGCAGCTTCACCAGCAGCTTGGCATCGTCCAGCGAATCGTTGACGCCCTTCAGCATCACATACTCGAACGTGATGCGGCGCGAATTGCTTGAGCCGGGATAGACGCGGCAGGCGTCCAGCAATTCCTTGATCGGATACTTCTTGTTCAGCGGCACCAGCTCGTTGCGCAACTCGTCACGCACCGCATGCAGCGAGATTGCCAGCATCACGCCGATCTCGTCGCCGGTGCGCGCGATGTTCGGGACCACGCCCGAGGTGGAGAGCGTGATGCGGCGGCGGGAAATGCCGATGCCTTCATTGTCGGACACGATCAGCAGCGCGTCGCGCACCGCCTCGAAATTGTACAGCGGCTCGCCCATGCCCATCATCACCACATTGGTGACGAGGCGGTTGCCGTTCGGCGTTTCGCGGTCAATCCAGTCGCCGAGGCGATCCCGCGCCACCATCACCTGGCCGGCGATTTCGCCGGCGGTGAGATTGCGCACCAGGCGCTGGGTGCCGGTGTGACAGAACGAACAGGTCAGCGTGCAGCCGACCTGCGAGGAGACACAGAGCGTGCCGCGATCGGTTTCGGGAATGTAGACGCACTCGACCTCGTGGGCGCGGCCGGCGGAATCGCCCGGCAGACGCAACAGCCACTTGCGGGTGCCGTCGTTGGAAATCTGTTCGGCGACCACCTCGGGCCGGTCCACCGTGAAGTGCTGCTCGAGTTGCGCGCGCATGTCCTTCGACACGTTGGTCATGTCGGCGAAGGTCTGCGCGCCGCGCACATACATCCAGTGCCAGAGCTGCTGCACGCGCATCTTGCGCTGCCCCGGCGCGACACCGATCCCGCCGAGACGCTCTGCCAGTTCCTCGCGCGACAAGCCGACCAGCGAAGGCTTGGCCGGCGCCACGTAGGTCTCAATGGCTGTCTTTTCGAGGACGCCCAACTCTGGAGCGCTTGGCGCTTCGGTCATGGTCATAGCGATATGTGTCTCGGGAAGGTTTGCGGCGGCGTCAGGGCCGTGCGTCACGGAACCCTTGGGTTCCGCAACCCGCTATATAGAGGCAATACCGGACAATTGCGACCGTCTTTCGCCTAGCGGCGGCACTCCTGGGCCAGCTTGTCCAGCGCCTGGGACAGCCCCTTGAGCGGGAACGTATCGGTGGTTTCGGTGCCCTTGGCGGAGACGCCCTTGACGGTTGCATCCGCGCCCTTGCGCAGCGCGTCCACCAGCCGGTCTTCCTCGGCGGCGTTCTTGATCCACAGCCCGTCGCCCTGGGAGTACATCGCAAAGCGTGTGCCGCCGACTTCGAGCGAGCCTTCGGAGCCCGGCTTCAGCGGGTAACCGATCATGATCGAGACTTCGTTCGAAACCTTCTCGGCGGGCCGCGTCGAAATGAATGCATAGGACGGATCGCGCGGGCGGTTCGGCGGATTGGTTTTCGACGACGCAGGCTTGGCAAGCGCGAAGCAAACTTTCTTGCCGTTCGGCGTCGCCGTGTAGGCGCCCCAGGTGCCGAACTGGCCGATCAGCGACGGCTCGGCTTTTCCCGCAGCCGCGGGCGCGGCGGGTTTCGCAGGCGCGGCGCTCTTCGGTGCAGGCTTGGCCGGCGCCGCCGCTTTCGGCGCGGGTTTGGCCGCTTTGGATTGAGGGGTTTGGGCGGAAGCGGAATTCGCAAAGCCGCAAACCGGCAATGCCGCCACCAGAATTACCATCGCTCGCTGCAAGGACATCACCAAAACTGGTTCCTTCAATATTGTGACTGCAAGATGGCTCGCACTTCCGCGGGGGGACAAGCAGTAGACCCCAAACCGCTTGTTGGAAAGTTAATCCGGGGACACCTTCACGGCCGCCACGCTTTGCCGCATCCGTTCGAAAAATCTCACCTGTAACGGAGCACAGCCAGACGCCGGCGGATCGCGCAGGCGTGTTTCCGCAAGCGCAGTGTTTCAAACATAGTTACATCCCGCAAGCGTCATCGCCATCGCGCAATTGAGATTGTAGGGCCCCGACAAATCCGGCAAGAAGTCGGCTGGTGTCCCGTATCCGACGTTCGCTTCACTCTGCAGCACGTCCCGGGCGAACGTCGGATACGAAAGGACACTAGCAAATCATAATTTCAGTGATCCTTTGGTTCT
>JAGVII010000134.1 GCA_020056155.1 Afipia sp. | reverse complement strand
TGACATGCCTATAACTTGCCGTTCATCACTTATGAGTTCGGTGCGCGTTCGCTTGCTCATGTTCGTATGTAAATGGGGCTACCGGTTAACGATTCGGGCGCGAAACTGGCGGGAGCCACTAATACAGGAGGCCGCGCTACGTTCAGGCGAGCGAGTCCTGGAGGTGAGCGCGGAGGGGTGCAGCTTGTGCGAGGTGCTTGCACGTCAGTATCCCGCAGTACATTTTTCTGCCGTACAGCCTGCGGGATTAAACACGAGCGTCCGCAACGCCTTAAGCAATCTCGAGCTTTTGCACGGGAATCAGCACTGCATCAATTGCCGTGCTGCATCATTCGACAAGGTGATCTTATCGCTCGCGCTGCATCCTTTACGGCAGAGTGATAAGGTTGCCCTCCTCAAGGAGATGAGGCGAGTATTGCGGCACGGCGGTACACTGCACATTGCCGACTTCGACCAACCGCTGCACCCGCGAGAGATCCACGCACTTCGCGGCACCGGCTATTTGTTCGGCTCTGAGACCGCGAAGTCCCATCTCGACGGCAGTTGGTTGAACTTAATCAAGAAGACAGGGTTTGATGGTGTGCGTCGCGTGAACACCGTTTCCGAGATGGTCGGCCGCATCGCCATAATCTGCGCACGCCGCAACTGAGCCGTTGCGGTGCCGAATATTTTTAACTCTCTATTTGGTTTAAATTTTCGCCAGCATTCCGGAATCAGACTGATGCAATGGCTGAACCGGCGGCAGGCAACTTCGTGTAGGTCGGGGACCGACAGGACAGCTTCAGATGCGCAGCACAGGCTCGGCCGTTCGCATTTCCTCGTCCTCAATCTGAATCGTCACATGATCGATCTTGAATTTCTCCTCGAGAACGGCCTTTGCGTTCATCAGGATTGCCCGTGCGTCTTTCATGTCGGTGACAACCACGTGGCCGGTCAATGAATCCGTTCCGGATGTAATGGTCCAGACGTGCAAATCATGAATGGCGGTCACACCGGGAATTTCCAGCAATGCCTTTTCAAGTGAAGGCACATCAACTTCGACCGGAACCCCCTCCATCAGGATATGGACGGCTTGCTTCAACAGCGTCCAGGTTCGGGGCACGATAAACAGGCCGATGCCGGCGCCGATGATGGGATCGGCCAAGGTCCAGCCGGTGTACATGATGATCAGGGCGGCGGCGATCACCCCCAGCGAACCGAGCATATCGCTGAGCACCTCGAAATAGGCACCCTGGACGTTGAGGCTTTCCGAAGAACCAGCCGAAAGCAGCTTCATGCTGATGAGATTGACGACAAGGCCGACCGCCGCGACGGCAAGCATCGGTCCGCTGAGAATTTCGGGCGGCGACAGAAATCGTTTGTAAGCCTCATAAAGAATGTAAACCGTCAGGAGCAACAGCACCACGGCATTGGTCAATGCGGCGAGGATTTCAGTGCGCAGATAGCCATACGTCTTTTGTGGAGTTGTGGACTTCTGGGCGAAGTAAATCGCAAACAACGCCAGAGCTAGGCCGCCGGCGTCGGTTCCCATGTGCGCGGCGTCGGCGATCAGCGCAAGACTTCCGGTCCAAATCCCGCCGACGATTTCGGCGGTCATGTAAGTCAAGGTCAGCGCGAGCGCGATATAGAGAGGTTTCCGGTGTCGGCCAGCCGCCGATGGGATAGCTCCTCCGTGCGAATGACCTTCACCCATGTATGTGCCTCAAAGTGTCGCAATCGACTGACTGAACCACCGCTAGGGTAGTTTCGGGTGAAAATCAAACTCGAGAAGCTGATTTCAGGCACTTTGTGATAGTGTTCAGTAACGGAATTTGCTATTCGGACCATATGGAACATCGGGCCAGCCGGAATCTATTTGATCAACGAGCGCTGCGCATTCGCCCGGCGCTGGTGATGTTCCTGGCGTTCGTTTATCTTTTTGTTGGACTGGCCCATGCGACCGCGCATGTGAACGAAACGATCACAGGTTTCAAGGTCATTCCAACAACGATTGCGCTTGAAGCGAGTTTGGCAACGGACGGTCTCGACGACGGAAACTCCGAAAAATTGTCCGCCGGCGGTGAGTATTGTCAAGTCTATGCACCGATTTTAGTGCCGGTCCTGGCCCGGGTTGCTACTCCTTCGGCTCAGCTTATTGGGCCACGATTCAGGGAACCGACGCTCCTGGTCGAAGACCACCCCCGGCTCGACACGCCACCCCCCAAAAATCTGATCTGAACGTTGTCGTAGCGACGCGGCTCTCTCGCGTCGCCGTTTCTCCGTTTTCAGGTCAGTATTATGTCTTTCGTCCGAACGGCTTTGCGCGTGATTTGCGCATTGCTTATGATAACAATTCCCGCTGCAGCCACCGAACCGCGTCCCACGCGCTCCATTTCGCTGCCGCAGGCCCTGCAGCGGGCGCTGTCGGCTAATCCGCGCTTAACAGCCGCTGAACGCGATATCGGGATAGCAGGGGGGCTTCGCATTCAGGCTGGAGCGTTGCCTAATCCTGACGTTTCCTTTGAACTGGATAGTGCCCTTGGCTCGGGTCCCTACAAGGGAACGCGATCTGCCGAGACAACTTTACAGCTCAGCCAACTCGTCGAGCTTGGAGGGAAGCGCGAAGCTCGTCTTGCCGCCGGCGAAGCCGGCGTAGGAAGCGCGGTCTGGCAAAGGCGCGCGACGCGTCTCGAAGTCCTCTCGGAAACCGCGATCGCGTTCATCACGATTATCAGCGCCCAACGCCGGATCGAGATCTTCGACGAGCAGATTGCAAGCTTCGATACGCTCATTCCACTGCTTCAAAAACGCGT
>JAGVII010000804.1 GCA_020056155.1 Afipia sp. | reverse complement strand
CATATGTCCGGCCTGTTTTCAGGTCTTGCGACCACTGGCCAAGATGGGCTTCGCGGACAGTGAGATCCAAACACGAGAGCGGCATTTTCTGCCGGTAAACCGAGCGGAGCATTTCACTGACCGGCTCGCGCCGAACGTACCACCTCTTCCTGTCCTGCAAGTTCCGCCCCCAGCGTCAAACCTGCCGGTCTGGCGCCAAGCTCTGCATTTCGTTCAAGTCTATGTCGGCATCGGCATGACGTTGCTTGCAGGTCGGTACCGCTCGCCGCTGACCATCAGTTTCCAGGCGATCCGCGCCAGCTTGTTTGCCAACGCTATGGCCACCAGCTTCGGCGGCTTGCGTGCGATGATGTCTTTCAGCCAAGGCCAGGAGCGACTTTCCCGTCGGCGCATATCTGCGATCACAGCCGTCGCGCCGGCCACCAAAACGGTTCGCAACATGCCGTCACCGGCGCGTGTAATCACGCCAAGCCGGTTCTTTCCGGCCGTCGAGTGATTCTTTGGTGTCAGGCCAAGCCAGGCGGCAAAATTTCTTGCCGACTTGAACGCGCGTGCATCCACGACCTTGATCGACAGCAGCGTCGCGCCGATCGGACCAACGCCCGGAATAGCCGCCAGCCGTCGGCTCATCTCGTTACTCCGGTGTAGTTGCATGAGCTTCTTGTCGAGCTTGGCGATCTGGTCATCGACGCGCGTCAGTTCTGTTGCCAAAGCGTCCACCAACTCCTTCGTCAACTCCGGGACTGTCGCGTCAGCCTGAATGTCGATCAGCAATTGTTGAAGCCGCGAAAGTCCCTTGGGCGCTGTAAAGCCGAATTCCGCGGCATAGCCGCGGATCGAGTTGGCGAGCTGGGTCCGCCTACCGATGAACTGGTTGCGCACGCGCGCCACCATCTGTGCGCCCTGCTGCTCGGGGCTTTTGATAGGCACAAAGTTTTTGCGCAGTTTCGGCCGGCTTGCCGCCTCGCAAATTGCCTCGGCGTCCGCAGCGTCGGATTTCCCGCGCTGCACATACGGTTTGACATATTGCGGCGGGATCATCACCACCTCGTGCCCGAGCGATTGCAACTCCCGCGCCCAATAGTGCGATGCCCCGCACGCCTCCATCGCGACAAGCGCAGGCGGCAAACGACTGAAGAACTCCAAAACCTGTCCGCGCCTCAACTTACGCCGTAAAACCGGCTGCTCGGTCCCGTCAACGCCATGCAACTGAAATACGCTCTTTGACGTATCCAAACCGATGCGAACAATCGTTTCCACGGGCGGCTCCTTCGTTTGGGTCAGCGACGACCTCATCTTGCCACGCAGTGTGGCGGAAGGGGGCCGTCCACCCCAACACGAGAGCCCGGTCCGCGGCTAGCGGATGCGCACAAGCAGAGAATCCGCCTAGACTTGAGCTAAATTTCCTCGCGCGAATTCGTCTGCGCGTCATAGATCCTGATCTGAAGCATGGGAAAACGTTTCTTTAGTTCTTCTCCACCTGCCCTTGCGCCGTCTTTGGTTGCAAATTCGGTTTTGAGTCGGCCGTCCACTTCGAGCGCATAACCAGAAGCCGGCAGTTCACGGTTGGCTGCAACCATTTTTGTCCTTTTGGTGCAGTGAGGCGGTTGAGATTGATGGGTTAGCGTGAGTCGCCCAAACCACGCCAGAGCCACCTGCGCGACTGTGGGGATAGGTCACCGTCGTTGTGGATTGAACGCGCCGCACTGGAGTTCATCAGCGATGGGCATTTGCGTCGTCCGAACAGTCGGAGGGCTTTCCGTTTGCGCGGATCTAGCCGCGGTAAAGTCATAGATTCCCCGGCCGCCGCGTTTGGCGTCGCGCTAAACGCCATCATATCTGCGCTTCGTGTTGTCCGACGAAGGGGCCAGGCTGAGGCGGTCTTAACTTTCTGATGGCGACTGTTCACGCGCGGGCGTTGAAATGGCTTATCAGGATGGCAATCCCGATCACCACCACAAGTCCGACCAAACCCATAATCACTGCCGATAGCATGGCTCCCCTACCGCCTATTCGACGCCAAGCTCTTTAATGGCGAGGGGGATAATTGTTTCGCGTCGCGAACGCCGCGCTGACCAAGTTCAATAACTATTTTGGCGATCAATTCTGCGATGGGATCACCGCGATCAACCAAGCTGAGCTTGCGCAAGGTGCGCTCATAAGCATTGGTCAAAACCGCTATTTCATCCGGGCCCAGCGGAGAATTTTGTAGTAGGCGATAGATGGGCATCGATGCACACCCCCGCACAAGTTCCTTCTACCACAGAACCATGCTAGTGGTTCATCACAGTGATTATGACTCTTTGGCGGTGGCTGGATAGGCGCGGCCGAGTTTGGTGCGGGCTTTGTCTGTTGTGAACATCCATTTGATGCGGGCTCGGGTTTTATTCCGCCTCTTTTGCCATGCTGCGATCTCGTTTCGGAGCCTTTTGGGATCGTCGATGCGGCGGCCGAGACACTGACGCTGTAGCACGGTGATCTCGCACTCGACCATATTGAGCCAACTGGCGTGCTTCGGGGTGAAGTGGAATTCGAGGCGGCGCAGGATGCGCCGGGCCTCGGCGGGCGCGAAGGCCTCATACAGCGCCCCAGGCTTGTGGATCGACAAATTGTCCTGCACGACACGGATGCAGGCGGCGTCGGGATAATGGACGTCGACGAGATCACGCATGCAGTGGGCGTAGTCCACGGCGGCGCGGCGGTCGGTGACCTTGACGTTGCGCCAGCCCCGATGTGGATCGAAGGTGACGAAGAGATTGGCGGTGCCGTTGCGGCGATACTCGTAATCGTAGCGCTCGCGCTGTCCCGGTTGGGCCGGGACCGGCTGGCGCACCTCGCCGATCAGCTGGATGGGGGTCTCGTCGAAGCAGACCAGCGGCCGGGCGGGATTCTGCGTCTCGGCGTAGAGGTCGAGCACGTCCTCCATGCGGGCAACGTATTCGCCGTCGACATGGGGAATGCACCACATGTCCCTGCGCCACGGCTTGAGGTCGTTCTCGGCCAGCCGGCGACGCACGGTCTCGCCCGACAGACTGTTGTGATCGGTGAGCTTGACCATCGTGTCGGCCAGCAGCGTCAGCGTCCAGCGTTTGCAGCCAGCGGGCGGCTTGGCGCATGCGGTCGCCACCAGCAGGGCTTCCTCCTTGCCGGTCAGCTTGCGCTCAGCGCCCGGACGCGGCTCCTCGCTCAGGGCCCGCTCCAGATTGCCTTCCACGAAGCGGCGCCTGGTCCGGCCGACGGTGGAGAGGCTGACACTCACGGTCCGGGCAATCTCCTCGTCGCGGCAGCCTCCATCGGCCGCCAGTAAAATCTGCGCCCGCTTAAGCTTGCGGGCGGCGTTCTTGCCGCTGCCGAGCATCTCCGTCAGTTCGTCGCGCTCGGCTTGGCTCAATTCGACCCGATAACGTACATTCATGCTTTGCCTCCTTGTCGGAGGCCGGGACGAATCCAACGATGAGTCAAAAATCAGGCGCGCGCCTCACCGAGAAGCAGGGTTATTACCTGGCCTTCATCCATACCTACGCCCACATGTTCGGACGTCCACCCGCTGAAGCCGACATCCAGCGCCACTTCCGCGTCAGCCCGCCTTCGGTCCACCAGATGATCGTCACCCTCGAACGAAACGGCTTCATCCGACGTCAACCCGGCGTCCCCAGAAGCATCGAAATCCTCGTGCCGCCGGAAACCCTGCCGATCCTCGAATGGCTCGGTATCAAAACGTCAAAATCACTGTGATGAACCACTAGCCGCGGGCAAATTCGAATCAGGCCGACGGAGGCGACCTGGCCCACCTCGTTGGGAGTAGGTCCAGCGCACTTGACTCCACGAGAACAAAATACGAACATGCATCATCGACGGCCAACCAAGATCAGACCATGTCCTCGGTCTCCCAGCCGAACGAACACGACAACGGTCTTGAAGCCGCCGTCGACCAGGCGATCGCCGTCTGCGACGGCGATCCGCGTGCGGCTGTTCGCGCGCTAATCATTGCGAACAATCTCCTGGAATCGGAGATAGCGGAGTTGAGGAACGCCGTATCGCATGCCTACACGCGCGGACGCTTTCGGACCTACACAGGATAGGGTCAGGTGTGGTGAAATAGCGATGAAACATCAGAACACGTGGTCTTTCATCACGGCTGACCAAGCCGAGCAGATGGGAGCCGACATGGCGATCCAGTTCATGCTCATGACGCTATTTCAGCTTCTGTCGGAAATGGCGGATGACCCGCGTGGCTTCCGTACGGATATACATAGGGAACTTACCGATCTCGTGGCGAGCCAAAAGCTGCCACCGATGCCTCGAGATACTGAGCGAAAGGTTCGGGCCGCTGCCGGCAAGATTCTCGACGGCATCGTGATGCGATCATTTGAACAGAACGGGGTGAGGAAGTCATCGTGACGGCTGGACATGCAAACCAAGTGGTGTTCGGTCACGGGAAGTGCCGCGGCCTGGCGATGTCGTTGCCCGCCGAGAGCGACCGCTGAAATGTGCAATCTTTATATGCCGACGTCGGCATAACCTCTATTCGATCACGACAAACTAGGCTGCCATCATCGCGCCGTTTCGCGTCGTGAACCGATACGTTGGCAATCTGGCACCGATGCCGGGGGTGTTTCCGGACTACCAGGCGCCGATCGTCCGCAACGGAGCCAGGGCCGCGAGCTCGCCACCGCGCGGTGGGGAATGCCGTCGTCATCAAAGGCGTTGATGGCCGCCACTAAAAAGCGGGCCGAAGAACTGCAGGCCAAGGGCAAGACCGTCGATTTCAATGAATTGCTCAGAATGGAGCCGGACAACGGCACGACCAACATCCGCAACGTGAAGAGCAAACATTGGACCCGCTGGCTCGGCGTCGAAAACCGCTGCGTGGTACCGTTCAATTCGTTCAGTGAGTTCAACAAGGCCGAAGGCGGCGATATCTGGTTCGCGCTCGATGAGCCCCGTCCCCTCGCCTGCTTCGCCGGCATCTGGATCAACTGAACGTCCGTGCGGAAGGTCAAGGAAGGCGAGACCACGAATGACCTCTACGCATTCCTCACGACGGAGCCGAACGCCGAGATCGGCGCCGTCTACCCGAAGGCGATGCCGGTGATCCTGACGACGCCGGAAGAGGTTGAGACTTGGACGACGGCTCCTTCGGACGAAGCGCTAAAAGCTGCAGCGGCCTCTACCCGACGCGACGCTGCGGATCGTCGCCCGCGGTGTCAAGGAAGACCCGCCCGGGTCGGCGGTATGACGGGCAAAACCAGCGGCCGCTCGTCACGGCAAGGTCACCTATGTCTTGGTCGCGTTATACGCATGCGTCGCCGGGCGGGCTTCGCCTTAAGGCCGCAGGCTCGATCAGCGCGCCAATGCCGCATCGCCTCAGCAGAAAACGGCCCCCCGCAGGAGCATGAGCATAGCGACACCGAAGGCGGCACGCGGGACCGGATGCAGCGACGAGATCGGTAGAGAAGGGTACCCGAAGGGCCGAGGCGCCGCAGGCGGCTCGGAGAGCGAAGCGAGTAGAGCCCGCTTCCGGCGAAGCCGGATGGAGGAAGTTGCCTCCGGCTTCAACGTGAGCTGCTCGACGATATCCCGGTTGAAACCCGTGGACGCAACTGGTTAGGAAATGGCGGATCGTATGTGCCGACGCGCCCCTCACGGGCTAACCAGGAAATTCACATGGCGCGTTGGATGGTGACGGTCTTGGTCACCAAGGACAAAGATCAAATCGGTCACGAAATGTACGCCGTCGCGATCAACGATGCAGCGCAAGCGATAGAGACCGTGTTGAAGGCAGCCGCTGGAGAGGCGGCGGTGGTCAATGGTAGAATCGACGAGACATGGATGAGAAGCGCTCGGCTGAAAGCGGTCGGGATTCTGAAGATACTGGATAATAAGGCCGACCCGCTTACCAGTCGCGTGAAGCGACACTAGTTCCCGAGCACTTGAATGTCTTAACTGCTCTCGATTGTATCGATAGGCAGGAGGCTTGATGTCGAAACCCAGGTGGGCGCCGCGGCATGCGAAATGGGGGCCGGTCAAGCCGGGGTTTTGGCCTATTTGGCACGCCAACAAGGATTCACTGCGGGACAACGGCTATTCTGTCCGAAAGAACGAGGATCGTCAGTGGCAAGTCCGGTTTGTACCCGGCACCTACAAGGGTTGGCCGCCAGTCAAAAAGCCGGAACCAATTTTCGTGCCGGCAGGCATGAAGGCTTCCTGCCCGAACTGCGGACAAACCAGAGTTATTCCGCGCACGGAAGCTCATAAAGATTGCGGCATTTGCGGTGACCGAATTCCGCCCGAGGGTCAATGACCCATGCTTCAAAGAGTGTCAGCTGGCATCGGACTCTTTTCAGAATTGCGGCCTTCGTCCTCGAGTTTTTTCCGGCGGGTATTCGCCGCAACCACATATGAGTTGAGCTTGTTAAAGTCCGCCTCGATCTCCGTGAACTTGGGTAGATCGGCGGGGACGCCTGCGGCTTGATCATGGCCGGAGTACTTGGAGCACCGCGTCATTCCAGCGTACACCGTCTCATAGTCCGACTTGTCGACATGGGCTGCTCTTAATTGCATGGTGGCCACGTTTGGTCGAAATCGCCCGACCACGCCGGCGAATAGAACTTCCTCGATGGTGTGCTCCCAGGTCTCGCGCATCTTGGTGTAGATACTAGTCACAAACGATCGCTCGGCCTCGTCGGCTTCCGAATACGTTGGCTTCTTTGCTTTGAGCAGACCATCGATGATCGGAAGCCTCTTTGTAACGCTCATCGAAACCCACGGTTGCTGGCCGTCATCGATAATGCCGAAGCGTCCGTCACCATGCTTGGCAATCCATTCTTGCCGCAGGGGGACCTTCATATCCTTAGCTTCTTCGAATACGGCGTGATGAAAGAACAGGTTGTGCGTGAAGATGATCACTTGCCTACGGGCTTTTGCCTCTTTCACCAGCCGCTTTGCAACCGCCTCCATCCGGGCGTGGTCAAGCGACGATACCGGATCATCAACGACGATGCCGTGCCTCACGCCGACCTCTTTCAGCTCGGCAAGAAAGCCTGCCAGAGCAAGTGCGCGCTTTTCCCCTTCGCTCAGAATGTCGCTGTTCTTGCCGACCTTCTGCTTCGCCTCCAGCCCGATCTGGACTTTGCTCTTGCCCACCTCTCCCCGGTCAGACAGTTTTAGCGGCAGATGCCCGAGGTCGAGGGCGCCGATCTCGTCCTGAAGGCTATTTTGCAGGGATGTGGTCAAAACCTTGCGCCGCATACGCGTAATGAGCGACGTAATGCCGGCCACCGAACAGGCTGTCGTGCAAGCCTTGGTCTTGACCAGCAGCTCAAGCGAGTTGCGCCGCGCCACGAACGTTTCAATATCGGCGGAGAACTTCTTCCGCGCTTCAAGTTCATCGAGCTTTTGCTGACGCTGAATGCGTTTGGCGGCCTGATCCGGCGTCGGTTTCAGGTCGTCGATCTCTTTCGCGAGGACAGTGGCTTCTGCCACCAGATCGTCGATCACAATGCGGTCTAGATCTGGGAGACCACCAAGACTCGCGTAGTCGACGGCCTTAATGGCTAATGAAGCAAGACTGTGGCGCTCTTGGCTGGCGGTGTAAAACTGGTCAAGCCGATCCACCAGCGCTTGGCGGGGTTTCGATGCTTCGACGAAATTAACCAGCTTGTCCTTGATGTCCTGACCGCCAACGATTTTGAGGTCGAGGATCACTTTGGCCCTTTCGCCAAAATCCTTTTTGGAGGCCTCAGCGTCGGCATTGGCGCGGCCTTCAACATACGCATCAAAAGCGGCCAAGCGTTCTTGTGCCTGCGCATCGAGCGGCTGATGACAGAGCACGCACGTATTGGCATTAGCCAGCTGGGGCGGCTCAACGGTGGGAAACGCTTCGGCCGCAAAATCGCGCGCATACATCAGCATCTGACGCCAAGTATCGCTGCCCAGCTGCGGGACCGCTGATTCAGCTGCAAGGGCGGAAGCGGCTGCTTTCGCGGCGTCCCGTGACTGAGCAGCCTTCTGCCGCGCCTCTTTCAGGGCCGCTAGGCCATCGTTGCCGAGGGCCTTAAAGATAGCGTTCGCATCGGCGACAAACGTATCGACCGCTGACTTGGCCGCCTCCTTGACCCTCTTAACAAGTGCCGGGTCGCTCCCCAGCTCCAGCTTGATTGCCTGAAGATCAGCCTCGTCCTTCTCCTCCCACACGGCGAAAGACCGCATGGAAGCCTCGTCTGGTAGCTGTTCGTCAGCTTTCAGCCTTGCCAGCATGGTCGAGATTTTCGTGGGCTTGTCATATCCCTGCGGCAATGGGGCCTGGTGGGCTTTGACCAATCGCGCCTCTTCGGCCCTGAAGCGCCCGTCTAGGGTGCGGACCGCCTCAGCGAGATTGGTCAGCAGTGCGAGTTCGAAGGGTAAAAACTCGATGTTGCGCTCAGCGTCGACATAAAGCCCGGCCGCATCACTGTCGAAGACGGATATGCGGCCCAGTTCGGGCGGCGGCGCATTCCGATCATCCCAAACGACGGTACGGGCCTTTTCCCCATCGACACGGAAGGTCAGGGTGACTTCGCGTGGATCGGCTGAGGCCGGCTCGAACACGTTGCCGCGCAAGGTCACGTCATGCAGACAGTGGCAGATTTTCTTGGCGACGCGACAATAGCCACTCTTGCCCGAACCGTTGGCCCCGTAGATGAGTGTGATGCCATTGATAGCAAACTTGATCGGTGGTTGCCCCGCCGCCAGACGGTCGATGTTGCGAAGCGGGCCGATCGAGCCCAGAACGGTGACGGGAGCGAACTTGTTGCCGGCCTTGAGATGCGTCTTTGTCAAGGCAGGCCAGACCGGCGACGTTCCCGCAGCGATCCTTGCGTCCCTCTTTACTGCCTCCTCAAGCTGGTCGAGTTCTTCAGCGTCCAGCTTGGGCTTGGCGGTCAAGAGCCGGATGGCTTCCTGTTGCCAGCTGGGACGTGCCGCACACCAATCAAATAAATCGCTGTCGCCTGTCATGGCCACCCCAATACCGATTGTAGGTATAGATAGATAAAATCATGGATTGTGCAGTGGATGTCTGTCAGGTTGTATTGTCAAGCTGCAGGCTGGGGGCACCCCGTTCCCCGTGGCCGCCTGAAGCGAGATCGGCCAGTCCCTTTTTGAAGCGCAGCTCGGCGAACATCCGCGCAATGCGAAGCCGCTTAAAGGCTTCAGCGGTGTACTGGAGATTCGCGACAACTTTGACGGCGATACCTATCGGACGGCCTACACAACGCGGCTGGAGGGTCCTGTACGTCCTGCACGCGTTTCAGAAGAAATCCACCAGGGGAATTGCCACACCGCAAAGGCACGTTGACCTGATTCGGCAACGCCTGCGGGACGCCGAGTCTATTTATAAGGCAACAAAAGGAGACCGAGCCGCTAGACTGGTCGAAATGAAACAACCTGACTTATCCAAGCTGCTCCGGGGTCAATTTAAGCTGGTTTCAGTGGAAAAGCTGATGCGGATGCTGACAGCGTTCGACCAGGATGTCGAAATAACGGTAAAGCCGCACAGGAAGCGCGGCGAGGCCGGCCGGATCACGTTCATTCCGGCCTAAAGGTACTGGGGGGTTCATGTCATTCAAAGCAACCGTGGCTGGAACTGCGCACGAACCCCTCCTCAACTGCCCCAATTGCAACTACGAAATCCGGCTGACGGAGTCACTGGCGGCCCCCCTCCTCGCGGAGACTCGCCAACGTTTTCAGGAACAGCTTGCCAGCAAGGATGCCGAGGTCGCGCGCAAATCCGAGGAGCTGAGCCAGCAGCGCGAACAGCTCGCTAAGGATCGGGAAACGCTCGATGACCAAGTCAAGCAACGCCTGGCCGCGGAGAGGAGCCAGTTGGTTGCCGCTGAGGCCAAAAAGGCGCGCGAAGCTGCCGCAGCCGAATTGAAGGCGAAGGCAGATGAGACGGCCGAGCTCCGCCAAGCGTTGGAGGCCAACAACCTCAAGCTTGCCGAAGCGCAGCAGGCCCAGGCCGAGCTGATGCGCAAGCAGCGGGCGCTCGATGAGGAAAAGCGTGAACTCGATCTAACCATCGAAAAGCGCGTCCAAGCGTCGGTCGACCAGATTCACGCAAAAGCCCGGCAGGAAGCCGATGAGGCCGCACGGCTGCGGGTTGCGGAGAAAGACCAGACCATAGAGTCGATGACGCGGACCATCGAGGAGCTGAAGCGTAAGGCCGAGCAAGGATCGCAGCAGTCGCAGGGTGAGGTTCTCGAACTTGAGCTTGAGGAACTTCTGAAGAGCCGTTTTCCCATGGACGTCATTGAGCCCGTCGGCAAGGGTGAACTTGGTGCCGATATGATCCAGCAGGTCAATGGCCAGCTTGGCCAGCCTGCTGGCATCATCCTGTGGGAGACCAAGCGCACCAAAGCCTGGAGCGATGGGTGGCTGGCCAAGTTGCGCGACGATCAGCGCCGCTCCGGGGCCGATGTGGCGCTCATCGTTTCTCATACCCTGCCCAAACACATTGAGCATTTTGACCTGGTTGACGGCATATGGGTGGCTCACCCGCGCTGTGCCTTGCCGGTTGCCGTCGCTCTGCGCCAAGCGCTGGTCGACGTGAGCAGCTCTCGTCTCGTCCAGCAAGGGCAGCAGACAAAGATGGAGCAGGTCTACCATTACCTGACCGGAACCAAATTCAAGCAGCGGGTGGAAGCCGTAGTCGAGAAATTCAACGACATGCGCGACGATCTCGATAGGGAACGCAAATTCATGGGGCGCCAGTGGGCCAAGCGCGAGACGCAGATATTGGCGGTCGTCGACTCCACGGTTGGCATGGTCGGAGACCTTCAGGCCATCGCCGGCAAGGCCATGCCGGAGATTCCGAGCCTAGATGTGCAGCTTTTGGAGCATGACGCTGACACCGAGAGAAAAGCGGGATGAGCGAACTCGCAAAGGGAATTGAGGCATTCGTCGCTTACGCAAAAACCCTGAAGGGTGACGAGAAGGGAGAAGCTCAGGTTTTTTGCGACCGGCTATTCCAGGCTTTCGGCCATAAGGGTTACAAAGAGGCCGGTGCCGAACTCGAATACCGAGTGAAAAAGGCTTCAGGCAAAGGAACGAACTTCGCCGACCTGGTGTGGAAGCCGCGACTTCTTATCGAAATGAAGAAGGGCAGCGAAAAGCTGCATCTTCATTACCAACAGGCTTTCGACTACTGGCTGAACGCGGTTCCCAATCGCCCTCGTTACGTCGTTCTGTGCAACTTCAAAGAGTTCTGGATTTACGATTTCGACAAGCAGCTCAACGAGCCCGTGGATATCGTGCGGCTCGAAGACCTGCCGAACCGCTACACGGCGCTAAACTTCCTGTTCGCGGACAATCCGGACCCTCTTTTCGGCAACGACCGCGAAGAGGTTTCGCGTATTGCTGCAGCAAAGGTCGCTCAGCTGTTCCGATCGATGGTCGCACGCGGCGTTCCGCGAGAGCAGGCGCAGCGTTTCGTGTTGCAGGCGGTCGTCGCGATGTTTGCCGAAGACATCGACATGATGCCGGCCGGAACGACCCTGAGACTGGTGCAGGATTGCCTTGAGCACGGGCAAAACTCATACGATGTTTTTGGCGGCCTGTTCCAGCAGATGAACAACAAGACAGCTGCCAAGGGCGGTCGCTACAAAGGCGTTCCCTATTTCAACGGCGGTCTTTTTGCCACGGTTGCGCCCGTCGAGCTGACCAAGAAAGAGCTGGAGCTGCTCGGCAAGAAGGATGAAGGGGCCGCTTGGCAGAACTGGGCCAAGATAAATCCAGCGATCTTCGGCACCATCTTCCAGCAGAGCATGGATAAGGGAGAACGGCACGCCTATGGCGCGCATTTCACTCACGAGGCCGACATTCAACGGATCGTCGGGCCTACGATCGTGCGCCCCTGGCGGGAGCGTATTGACGCCGCAAAGACAATGACGGAGCTGTTGGAGATTAGAAAAGCGCTCCTCAACTTCCGTGTGCTCGATCCGGCCTGTGGCAGCGGCAATTTCCTTTATGTCGCCTACAGAGAGATGGTACGCCTCGAAATCAGACTCATGGCCAGGCTGGACAAAGAGTTCAGCTGGAAGACCATTCAGAAGCAGGCCCAGGCCACGTCACTCATTAGTCCTCGTCAATTTTTTGGCGTTGATCGGGACTCTTTCGGCGTCGAGCTTACAAAAGTCACGCTGATGCTCGCGAAAAAGCTCGCCTTGAACGAGGCCGCCGATGTTCTGGAGCGCGACCAGATCGAATTGCCCTTGGCGGAAGATGATGCTCTTCCTCTCGACAATCTCGACGGAAATATCCTGTGCCGTGACGCGCTGCTGTCAGAATGGCCCGAGGTCGATACGATCATCGGCAATCCGCCGTACCAGAGCAAGAACAAGGCCCAGCAAGAATTCGGACGCGCCTATCTCAACACTATTCGAGGGGCTTTTCCGGATATCGACGGACGGGCCGACTACTGCGTCTACTGGTTTAGGAAAGCGCACGACCAGCTTAAGCCGGGTCAGAGGGCGGGCCTGGTCGGCACAAACACGATTCGCCAGAATTATTCCCGCATCAGCGGCCTTGACCATATCGTCAAGCATGATGGCACGATCACCGAAGCGGTCTCGACTATGCCGTGGTCAGGCGACGCGGTCGTCCACGTATCGATCGTGAACTGGGTAAAGGGCGAGGACGATGGCAAGAAACGCCTATACATCCAGTCGGGAAACGACCCCGCCGGGGGTTGGGACTACAAAGATTTGGAAGAGATCAATACCTCGCTCTCGTTTTCGACTGACGTGAGCCAAGCGGAACGCATCAAGGCGAACGCTGAAAAAGGCGGCTGCTACCAGGGTCAGACACACGGTCACAAGGGTTTCCTTCTAGAGCCGACCGAAGCGAAAGCGATGATGAAGGCCAACAAGGCGAACGCGCAGGTGCTCTTCCCGTTCTTGATCGCCGACGACTTCCTCGGCGCTGTAGACAAACTCGAATGCAGATACGTCATCGACTTTCAGCCGCGCGATCTTTTGAAGGCCAAGGCATTCAAGCAACCGTTTGAGCATCTGGAGCAGACGGTGCTCCCCGCACGGAAGGAAGCGGCAAAGAAGGAGCGTGCACGAAATAAGGAAGCCTTGGACGACGATCCCGAGGCGAAGGTCAACAAGCACCACGAAAACTTTTTAAAGCGCTGGTGGCTGATGTCCTACCCGCGCGAAGACCTGATGCGGACCCTCGCCCCGCTGTCGCGATACATCGTATGTGCACGGGTCACACACCGGCCGATCTTCGAATTTGTTTCGACGGCCATTCATCCGAATGATGCACTGAGCGTGTTCGCGCTGGAAGATGACTACTCTTTCGGTATCCTCCAGTCGGGCATCCATTGGGAGTGGTTCATCAATCGCTGCTCAACGCTGAAGGCAGACTTTCGCTATACGTCGGATACCGTCTTCGACAGCTTCCCCTGGCCTCAGCAGCCGACAACCGAGGCGGTTCGCCTCGTCGCCAAGCGGGCGGTCGAGGTGCGGCGCTTGCGATCACATCTGCGGGCGAAGCATGAGCTTTCACTACGAGAGCTATATCGGGCGATCGAAGGGCCCGGAGAACACGCCCTGAAGAAAGCACATAAAGCGCTGGACGACGCCGTACGCGACGCTTACGGCATGTCCAAGAAGGCCGATGTGTTGGAAGCACTGCTGGAGCTGAACGAAGCTGTCGCCTCGGCTGAAGCCGATGGCAAGCCGGTCGTTGGGCCTGGAATCCCGCCGTCAGCAAAGAAGCTGAAAGACTTGGTCACGACCGACAAACTCACGGTGTAGGACGACCGTGCAATCGCAAATACGATTGCACGATTCAAAGTGAACTAAAAACCGGGGGTATGGACGCGCCGGCAGGGCTTGAACCTGCAACCTCCTGCCCCTACTCTCCAAGTGTCAGCTAGGATTTCAAAGAACGGCAGGGCTCTATCCGGTTGAGCTACGGCGCGAAGCTGGTTAGGCCCCTCCCTTCACAACCGAAAGCTTGGGCTTGCCCTTCCTGCTTGCCCTTGCGGCCTTTGCCTGAATCTTTTCATCACGCTCCTGGATTTTTTCGAGCGCATATGGCTTGGCGGCCGCGATCAGGCCGTCCAGGTGGTAGACATTGGTCTGGCTACCGTTTGCTGAGCTGCGCCGTTCTTCCCGCCTGATTAGTCTAGCCGCTTCCATGGCAGCAATCCTGCGCTGAACGGTCCGCGGTTCGATGTCCATGGCCGCTGCGATGGTTCGCTTGGACGGAAACGGCTTGCCTTCTGCCGTCCACCAATAGGACGCGATGTGCAGGATGATGTTGATGTCGATCGCATCCAGCCCCAGGGCACGCTGGCGTTCAAAGATGACGTTCGGCAGGACCGTCCACCCGGCCTTCATCAAGGTGGCGGTCCACTTCTTTTCGTTGACCTTAAGCTGGGTAACTTCCGGTGCTGGTGCTGTGTTTGCGGATTCCGCTCGATGTCGCCCAGCATTCCGAGATGATCTCGCCCACCATTCCGATTTGAAGTCGCCCACCCATTCCGAGATGATGTCGCCCACCAT
>JAGVII010000679.1 GCA_020056155.1 Afipia sp. | reverse complement strand
GTGAACATGCCGCCCATTTCGATCGGGCCGAACTGGCCGAAGCCGGTCATCATCGGCAGCGTGTTGTCCGGCAGCGGCATTTCCATTTCGCCCATGTCGGCCATGCCGGCGCTTCCCATCGGCATGTAATCCGGCACCAGCTTGCGCACCGATCTGACCAGATCGCGCTTCTGCACCCCGACGAAGTTGCGGATGTCGTGGCCCATCGCGTTCATGGTGTGATGGCTCTTGTGACAGTGGAACGCCCAGTCGCCGGGCGCATCCGCAACGAACTCGAACGCGCGCATGCTGCCGACCGGCAGATCGATGGTCACCTCAGGCCATCGTGCGGTTTCCGGCACCCATCCGCCGTCGGTGCAGGTGACGAAGATTTCGTGACCGTGCAGATGCATCGGGTGATTGGTCATGGTGAGATTTCCCATTCTCACCCGCACGCGGTCGCCGAGCCGGACCGGCAACGCATCGATCCCCGGAAACACCCGGCTATTCCAGGTCCACATGTTGAAATCTGTCATCTCCGCGACTTTCGGAAGATACGATCCCGGCTCAATGGCGTAGGCGCTGGCGAGGAAGACAAAGTCGCGATCGACCGGCATGAACGTGCGATCACGCGGATGCACGACGAAGAAGCCCATCATCCCCATCGCCATCTGGACCATTTCGTCGGAATGCGGGTGGTACATGAACGTGCCGCTCTTCTTCAGTACGAATTCGTACACGAACGTCTTGCCCGGCTTGATGTGCGGCTGGGTCAGGCCTCCGACGCCGTCCATGCCGTTCGGCAGCAGCATGCCGTGCCAGTGCACGCTGGTGTGCTCGGGCAGTTTGTTGGTGACGAAGATGCGGACCTTGTCGCCTTCGACCGCCTCGATGGTGGGGCCCGGCGCCTGGCCGTTGTAGCCCCACAGATGCGCCACCATGCCCGGCGCGAATTCGCGCACCACGGGTTCGGCGACCAGATGAAATTCCTTCCAGTCGCCGTTCATGCGCCACGGCAGCGTCCAGCCGTTCAGCGTGACGACGGGCTGATAGTCAGGACCGCTGGATGGAAACAGCGGCGGCTGCATCGTCGTCGCGGTCGAGGTTGCGGCTTCGGGAATGCTTGCCGCCTGGACGCGGCCGCTGACGGCGCTGGCGCCGGCGAGGATCGCAGCCGATCCGAGAACTGCTCTGCGTGAGATCATGGGTCGTTCTCCCTTCAATGCTGGGGTGCTTCGGCGGATGCGCCGGACATGGCACGCGCGGATTCGCCGCGTCCTGGAACGCCTCCGCCCATCACCGCGGTGTTGAGATTTGTCGTGGCCAGCCAGAAATCCCGCTTCGCCTCGATTGCCGCCGTCGTTGCGGCGATGCGCTGACGCGCCTCGGCCAGCAGCGCGAACACGTCGATCAGCATGCCGTTGTAACGAAGCAGGGTTTCGTCTGAGATGATCTTGCGCAGCGGCAGGACTTCGCGCTGGTAATGAACCGCGATGTCATAGGAAGACCGGTAAGACCGATAGGCGTCGCGCGCCTCCGATCGAACATTGACCGCACGCTCCATCAGACGGTTGACCGCGTGCATGTAGGTCGCCTCGGCTTCCCGGACGCGAACCTCGCCGAAATCGAAAATCGGAATCTGAAGTTCGACGTCAAAGCCGCGCTCGCGGATTTTTTCTCCGGTTGCTTTCTCCCGCGTGGTCTTTCCGGCAAACCCGGCATCCAGCACGTTGATGAAGCGTGTCGCCTGCGTCAGCCCATATGATTTTGCCAGCGCATCAAGTTCGATCCGCCCGATCTGCAAATCGACGTGACGGCGGACCGCCTCGGCCTCGATACCCGGCAGCAATTGCGGCCGCGACGGCAACGGTGGCAGCGCCGTGCTGATCCGGAATGCCAGATCGTCGCCCCACAACCCCATGGCGCGGATCAGCGCTTCCCGCTCGCTGGCGGCGCGCTGACGCGTGGTGGCGAGTTGCGCGGTGATGTCGGCGTAAAACACCTGCTCGCGCGCCTGATCGAGCTTGTTCATCCCGCCGGTCTCGCC
>JAGVII010000514.1 GCA_020056155.1 Afipia sp. | reverse complement strand
TCGATCGAATAGCTGCACCGCCGTTCCATTCGATCCCTCTTTCCAGCCATGCGACCCCGTGCCTGCATGCTCATTGGCGGGGAGTGCATAGAAGCCCTTACCCGCCAAGATGGAACTTGCATCGCCGCTCATCGTTCCGTCCGGCCAATGACGGCCATCAATTCGGCGACCTTCTTTCGCTGGTCTACTTTGTCGCCACTCGCGATGGCGTGTTCGACCCAGTGGGAGACATGGTCTTTCAGGACTTCTTCCTCGACCCGCCGCAGCGCGGCACGGACCGCTGAAATCTGCGTGACGATGTCGATGCAGTAACGCTCCTCCTCCACCATCCTGGAAAGGCCGCGCACCTAGCCTTCGATCCGGCTGAGGTGTTTTTGACAGGGCTGGTCCGACAGGGCAAGCTGCTCGATTACGTTTATGTTCCCACCTCTATTCGGCTCTCGCCTGGATGCCTGCCAGCCCTCTACGGCAGCAGCAGTATGCAGGCGACGATAAACGCCGCGAGAATTGCCGAGATAGAAGCGGCTAAAGGCCATGCCGCCGTCAGCAAGCGGCTTATCGAGCAGGTCGCCCACGGTGGCTCCCAGTGGCCGCGTAAGGATGAACGCACTCCAGAACAGCAGGGTGCGTGATACATTTGTATAGAAATAAGCTCCAGCAATCACGACAAGACCGGCACCGAATACGAGCGCACCCCTTTCATAACCGAGCCCGGTCGTGTCAGCCATCCAATCACCGAGCGCCGTACCCAGGTTTGAGAAAACAGAATAGCGCCCCAGTAGAACATCTCGATCTTCGGCGAAATTCACGGTGTCGACGGATACCGAGCCGGCCGACCAATACCAAACGCCTAGGGCTGCCATGAGGAACAGGAAAAGGATCGATGCGCCGCCGGCATAACCGATGCCGAGCGATCGGTCCGCAAAATCGGCCATGGTGGACCCCGCGGTCGTGGTTGCAACGATTACGCCAATAAAGGAACGGGTGGAATTTCTTCGCGGATACCTGTGCGGCGATGGCTGCAACGAAGATGCTGATAAAAATCGCGCTGCCGATTGCGTAGCCAAGATGCATCGACATTAAGACGGCATCACCGGCAGTTTCGCCGAGCGTCGTGGCGGCGACCTTGATGATCCAAAAACCCAAAGTGACTACCGGAACTTTGCTTGCATGAAGATCGATAACACTGACTGTTTTGCGAGGAGCTTCCATTATTTGATCAACCTTGTCGTTAATCCGGGAACCGTAGGCCAAATTTTGTCGCACCTATTCCGCTGCGCAACGAGACTAACCGAAGCGCGAACGTCTGGCTGCAAGTGCCTGAGAACAGTTAGCCCGACAGAGTTAGGAGCGAATTAGCCCGCCGCCTTGACAGGAGCCCGAAGTGATCATGACCCGGGAAGCATTCGCTGCATGATCCGGTCGCGCAAGACGAAGACATGTATGAGGGCTGCAATAACGTGAATGCCGATGGCGATGAGCAGTCCCCATTCGGCTGTTTGATGCCAGCCACCGATCAGGCGGCCAGCGACGGATTCGGGAGCGGTCAGCATCGGCAGCGGCACAGCGAAAAAGAATGATATCTGCCAGCCCCTAAACGATGCAAAGAACCAGCCTGTCACGGTGGTTGTAAAGACCAATCCATAGAGAAGCCAATGAACGTTCTCTGACATGAGACGCTGCCAGCGCGGCAGCGTATCCGCCGGTGCGACAGGGTGGAACAGACGCCATACAAAGCGCAAGACGATCAGCATCAGGATGATAAGCCCGATCGAGATGTGCAAAGTCATGGCTTTTCCGGGCGTCGCGCCCCGCCGAATGTCGGGCATCAGCCAACCGATCGGGAACTGGACCAGGAGGAGCGCCACGATCATCCAATGGAAGACCTTGGCGGTATTTCCGTAGCTGAGTTGTTTTGTCATTCGGCAATCTAAGTCTCAATGAGAAGGAATGGATCGCAGTCTCAGTCTGCCTTCTTCTCGGCCTTCTCCGCCGCTTCGACGATATCCCCGTCGGTGAACAGAATGCCCTTGAGAATCTCTCGCCACTCCTTCTTGCGTCGAAGTAGAAATTCCAGGTCCATGCCGAAATGCTTGAACTCCTCCTTTTGGGCATTTTCCATGATCGCGCGAGCTTCCTTGTCCTTCTCCAGTGAAATTCGCTGCTCATACCAGCCGATTGCCTCGGCTTCTTCGACAAGCCCGGTGATCATCCGCGCAAAGGTGCGTGTCTCCGAAGAGAGTTCTGCAGCAGGCTCATGATACTGTTCGGTGGCCATACTCGGTTCCTATGATCGTTGGTTGAGAGAGTCCATTTTTGGCCGCACTACGGGTTACATCGGTTTATGCAGCTCCGCGAAGACGGGGTGCCGTAACGACAAAAAGAAGGATTGATCGCGGCGCCGCTCCCCCCTATACACGATTTAGAATCATTCTAAACAAAATAATGGGTGCGTCGTGAAAAAATTTGCCGATCTGTCTGAGCGCGAAGTTTTGGCTGTTGCCATTTCCGGCGAAGAAGAAGACAGCCGCATTTATATGAGCTTCGCCGAAGATCTCAGCGAGCGCTATCCGGAGTCTGCCAAACTGTTCGAGGGGATGGCAGAGGAGGAAAAGGGCCATCGTCATCTCCTGCTCGAAATGTACGAAAAGAGCTTTGGTCCGAATCTGCCCCCTATTCGGCGCACCGACGTGAAAGGCTTCCTGAGACGCCGTCCGGTTTGGTTGACGAAGAACTTGTCGCTCGACGTCGTCCGCAAGGAGGCGGAGATCATGGAGTTCGAAGCGCAGCGCTTCTATTCCAAGGCAGCGGAGCAGGCTACCAACGTGGGAGTCCGAAAGCTCTTGGGGGACCTGGCGGAAATCGAGAAAAGCCACGAAAGCCTGGCGGCAAAGCTTACCGACAAGATTCTCACGCCGAATGTCCGCGAGGAGGAGGACAGGACACGCAAACGCATGTTCGTCCTTCAATATGTGCAGCCCGGCCTCGCCGGTCTGATGGATGGTTCGGTCTCGACTTTGGCGCCGCTTTTCGCTGCAGCCTTCGCCACCCATCACAACTGGCAGACGTTCCTGGTAGGTTTGGCGGCATCAATCGGAGCCGGTATCAGCATGGGCTTTGCGGAAGCGCTGTCGGACGACGGCTCATTGACCGGGCGCGGCTCGCCATGGTTGCGCGGGGGGATCTGCGGGCTAATGACGACGCTGGG
>JAGVII010000443.1 GCA_020056155.1 Afipia sp. | reverse complement strand
TCATTGCGCCGAAACACGTCGCCCATGTGAAACCACCCGCCGCGAAAATCGCGCACGTTGGTATCATCAGCTTTCCAATAGCCGGAGAATAAAGTTGGGCTGCGAATAGCCAACTCTCCCGGTGCGCCAATCGGAACCTCCTTGTCGGCAGAATCGACAAGCTTGATGTCGCAGAACGCGCTTTGTTGCTTCGCCAGGCTGGCAGGTATTTCGCCTACCGGGATCAACGATCTGGTTGCCGGCGGCAAGCCAGTCTCGGTCGAACCAAAACTGTTGACGTAGGGAGCTCGCAGCAGGTCAGTGACCTCGGCGATGACATGCGGAGGGACCAGGTCGGCCATCGCGCCGCAAAGGCCAACGCCTTTTACGGTCGTTTTTTGCTCCTTGAAGCCGGCGATGAATGCTTCAATCATGCCCGGAATCAAGACAAACCAGCCGATCCGATGGCGCTCCAAAGCAGACAATAACGGCTCGATCTGGAAGCCATCGACCACGACGACCGTTCCCCCGCGCAACAGTGTCGCGAGACTGTGGTCCGTGGATGCCATGTGAAACAGCGGCGCCCAGGCCACAAAGGTATCGTGATGCGAAATGTTCAGCTCGGAACTGAACACCAGCGCCCGCATGATCATCGCCCGATGCGAAATGACGGCCCCTTTGGGTTGGCCGGTGGTCCCACTGGTGTAAAGGATAACCAGGCCGTCTTCGGATTCCGCCGCAATGGGCAGCGCATGACCGTTTTGTTCTTGCAATATATGCTCGTATTGCGGGCCGATCTTGATAACCTTGCGGTCCCCTATGGGAGAAAGTTCGAGATTTCCGGCCAGTTCTTCTTCAACAATCAAGAGCTTCGGTGAGACCAGATCGATACAATAGGCGAGTTCCCGCTGCGACAATCGCCAGTTCAGGCAAGCGGTGATGACCCCGAGATTGGCGGCCGCCAGCTCCACTTCGAGATACTCCGGTCTGTTACGCGAGAGCAATGCTACGCGGTCGCCTCGTCGAAGATCTTGGCTCGCCAGCATCGAGGTTGCCCGATGTACACGGTCAAGGAGCTGCCCATAGCTGATCTGTCTGCCCTGATACTCGATCGCGACCGAAGATTTGTGGATCAGCGCTCTCGCGCGAAACAGCTCGCCAATCGTGGGACTGGCGCCCGCCCTCGTTGTCAGAGCTTTTTCGTGCCCGTCTGTCACGGCAAATCCTCCGAATCTTGCTCTCGCCGCCCCCGACGACGGCCTCAATTGAAAAGTATAAGCTTGCAGCCTTTCCCGATCGGTTTTAAATTCTAACATCTGTTCGAATGAATTCATAGCAGGTTCGTGGCGAGGACGTATCGGAAGGCAGGAGAAATCTGCCGACTGCGATATGCATCGTCATCCCCTGTAAGATTTAACCCGACCAAGCAAATCAAGTGTCCAGAAGGGAAGCCGATGTCCAATCGTTATGCTGCTTATACCAAATTGAAGCTCGACTATCCGTCCAAGCGGGTTCTCCGGCTCACATTCGACCGGCCCGAGACCTACAATTCGGTCGACGCCGAGACCCACACTCAGCTCACCAATATCTGGCGTGACATCAACGACGATCCAGATGTCAACGCGGTCATCGTGACCGGAGCTGGCAAAGCCTTTTCGGCGGGGGGCGATTTCGAGCTGATCAAGAGTATTCTAGACAACCCGGTCGCACGGATGTCGACCTGGAAGGAGGCCAAGGATCTCGTTTATAACGTTATCAATTGCAACAAGCCGATCATCTCGGCGATCAACGGCGTCGCCGTCGGTGCAGGTCTCGTCGTCGGAATCCTGGCCGATATCTCGATTTGTGGAAAGTCCGCGCGCATCGTCGATGGTCATACGCGGCTTGGCGTCGCGGCGGGCGATGTCGCTTGCATCATCTGGCCGTTATTGTGCGGCCTTGCAAAAGCAAAATATTACCTGCTGACCTGCAAGCCACTGTCCGGCGAAGAAGCTGAGCGGATCGGTCTGGTGTCGCTATGCGTCGAAGACGCGGACTTGCAGAGGATAGCGATCGAGACGGCCGAGGAGCTTTCTAGCGGCGCGCAAAGCGCGATCCGTTGGACCAAGTACGCTCTTAACAACTGGCTGCGCGTCAATGGTCCGCTGTTCGATACCTCGACCGCGCTTGAGATTTTGGGTTTCACCGGCGCCGAGGCGCGCGAGGGATTGGCGTCCCATCTCGAAAAACGCAAGCCGGTGTTTCCGCAGGATTGCCCGCTCTGATTTTCGCGCGCGGCGGTCATCTCAGAAGGGGGCCGGAATTTCACCCGGCCTTCTTCTTGCGGCAGCCGTTAGCCGAGAATTATTTCATCGAACTGACGATCTCGCGAAGCCTGAATTTCTGCACTTTGCCGCTCGGCGTTTTCGGCAAGGCTTCGAGCACCTCAATGCGCTCCGGCCAGTAGTTCTTGGCTACAGCGTTCTCCGCCATATACGCCATCACGTCAGCTAACGTCAGTAATGCTCCCTCGCGCAGCACGACACAGGCACAGGCCCGCTCGCCCAAGCGTTCATCTGGCACTCCGACGATTGCGACTTCCCGGACGGCTGGATGGCGATACATCAGTTGTTCAATCTCGATCACCGGAACGTTCTCGCCGCCGCGGATGACGATGTCCTTGGTGCGCCCCGTGATACGAATGTAGCCGTCCTTGTCCTTGCGGGCGAGGTCGCCGGTCTCAAACCAGCCATCCTGATCGACGGCATAGAGATGCGGCCGCTTGAGGTAGCCCACAAAGGTGCCGGGGCCCCTCGCTTGTAGGCGCCCTTCTTCATCGTG
>JAGVII010000863.1 GCA_020056155.1 Afipia sp. | reverse complement strand
GGCGCAGGGCCCGATCCTGCCGATCAATGCCGCGCTGCTGGCGCTGACGCCCATCAGCCCGTTCCGCCCTCGCCGCTGGCGCGGCGCGCTGCTGCCCAACACCGCCTTTGTCGTGTTCGAGGTTCTCGAATCCGACAAGCGCCCGGTCGCCGCCGTCGCCGATCATGACGAGGCCCGCGATGTGCAGCGGGTCGAAATCATCGCGGACAAGACCATCTCGATCCGCATGCTGTTCGATCCGGGGCATAGCCTCGAAGAGCGCATTCTGAGCGAGCAGTTCGGGTTCTAGGCCCGAGACCTTCACTCGATCTCAAGGCAATGAAGATCAACCCCTCTCCCGTGGGGAGAGGGCTGGGGTGAGGAGTTAAGATCTATCGAGAGCGCTTACGCCCTCACCCCGGCGCCATAGCGCGTCGAAGACGCGCGTGAACGCGCTTATGGCGCCGACCTGTCCCCACGGGAGAGGTGAAGCAAGACGGCCCACCCTCGCTTGGATAACCATTCATTAACGGCGTCCGCATATAGTTAACGCGAGGTGTACCCTGCTTTCCGGGTGCGCCACCTCGGGCTGCGCATGTTCATTATCGACTTCAACAAGCTGCGGTTTCTCGTGTGCGACGACAACGCGCATATGCGGCGCATTCTGCGCACGCTGCTGCACTCGTTCGGCGCGCGCGAAGTGTATGAGGCGGAAGACGGCGCAACCGCGCTCGAAATGTATTCCCATTACGTGCCGGACATCGTCATCACCGACTGGTCGATGCCGATTTTCGACGGGCTCGAACTCGCACAGATGATCCGCCAGCCAGACGGCGCGGGAAATCCCTACGCACCGATCATCATGCTGACCGGCCACTCGGAGAAGCGCCGCGTCATGGTGGCGCGCGATGCCGGGGTCACCGAATTCCTGGCGAAACCGATCTCCGCCAAGGGGCTCTACCAGCGCATCCTCAATGTCGTGGCCAATCCCCGGCCCTTCATCAAGACGAAGAATTACTTCGGACCGGACCGGCGCCGCAACACCAACGCCGCCTATATCGGCATCGAGCGCCGCAGCGGCGGCAATGCCGAAATCATGCAGCAGCCCTCTCTGCTGGAAAAAGCCCGCTCCGGAAATTAGGATAACGCATGGCCCGCAAGCCACCCACCGAGATCAAGGTCGATACCTTCGCGGACCATCAGGTCATTTCGCAGCCCAATCCGCTGCGCAAGATGGTGCGGTATTCCGACGAGAAGGACATCGACGATCCCGTGGCGCGCGCCGAACAGGCGCTCGCCGGCCTGTCCGGCGAGTTCAAGGACTGGATGCGCGTGGAATGCGAACGGCTCGGTACCGCCTATGCCGCGATACAACGCGATGGACTCAACGGCGAAAATCGCGAGGAACTGTTCCGCGCCGCGCACGACATCAAGGGCGACGCTGCGACATTCGGCTATCCCACCGCCGCCGCAGCAGCCGAAAGCCTCTGCCGGATCATCGAGCACGCGCCGGATTTCGCGCAGGTGCCCGCCGAACTCATCCTGCATCACGTCAACGCGATCCAGGCGATCTATCGGGAGCAATCGCGCATTTCGGCCGTCGGCATGGCGGATGAACTGAGCAGGAAGCTGCGCGGCGTCGCGGACGAATATCTGATCCACGTCAACCGCGACCGTCCCGAACATCTCGAAGCAGTGCTTGCGCCAAGCATCGTGCCGGAAGGCTGAGATGGTTTACGGCGCCGTCCCGGCGCAAGCCAGGACGACGCGTGTGAACTGACGGGAAATGGATTAAGCCGCAATCCGCCGGTCGTCGTACGGGTAATCGCGATATCTATAGTCGTCAGCGACGTCCGCGTAGCGATCAGCCATGCTGTAGCCGTCGGTCCGGACGTATTCGTCGGCGGGAGCGTACTCCCTGACGTAGTCATAGTTTCCGACAGCGGCATAATCTTCGGCCGGCACATGGCGCTCGGCCTCATCGTACTCTTCAACCGCCGCATAGACTTCGGCCGGCGCGTATTCCTGCTGATCCGGGTACACGATTGCATCCGGCTCATAGGTATAGTTGCGGATCTGTTCGGCGGCGGCGTGCGCGCTCAGGGTGCCGACAAAATCCTCCGCCGCGAGCTCGTCGCAGAACAGACGCGCTTCCTCCCGTGCCGATTCCATCGCGAAGCGCCGCAGCAGGATCAGCAACGGCTCCGACACGGTTTCCGACGTCTCGCACTGGGTCAGCACACGCTCGACCATACGGCGGCGCAGCCGCGTCGCGCCGGCGACCGTACCGATGAAACCGATTTCGCTGGACGCTTCAAGCGCCGCGCGGAAAGCGCGATAGGTGGATTCCGGCAAGCCGGCTTTCGCGATCAGTGCGTTCAGGCTGGCGCCGCCGCGATCGTGAACAATTGCAGCCACGCGGCTCGCCGGCAGCCCCGACAGTTCGACCAGCGACTGCTCGAACAGTTCGATATTGCCCGAGAGCAATGCGCGCAGGATCAGCCCGGCGTTGAGCTGGCCGATGGAGCGCAGATGACTGACAAGCGCGGTCATGTCCGCGCCGCGCGTCTGGGCGGCGATGTTGACCGTGGAACGCTCCATCGCCTCGCCTGCGATGCGCCGGGCGCGGTCGGGTTGAAGCCACGCACGCGCGGTCACCAGTTGCGTCAGCGTGTCGGAGAGTTTCTGCGCCAATCCAAGCCGCACGGCGGCCGGCAATTCATCCATCGTCAGCAGCGACTCGCGAATCGCGGCAAGATGGCCGTGACGATCTGCGATGCGCGCGAGCGAAAAAGGCGCCAGCTGGGCGGCGCGATTTTCGATCAGCTCCAGCGCCGATGACGCACAGCCGACTTCCGCGATCGCGGCGCAGACCGACGGCGGCAGGTCGAAGCGGCGCGCGATGGCGCATTGCGTCTCGGAATTTCCGGTCGCAACCATGTCCACGAGATCGGAGTCGAGCAGCAGCGGTGAGTGTTCGAGGATCGGAATCGCGACCGAGGGCTGATCGACGGCGAGCGCTGCGACGATAGCGGATGGCGCGTCCATCGAATGAGCGAAGACTTCCGCCATCGCCTGCCGGACCAGCGGCGACGCATCGTCGAGAAGCATCAGCAGCGCGCCTTCGGCGGCGGCGCGGTCGTCTTCCGATAGATCGGAAACGAGCCAGGCGCGGGCCAGACACCGCGTCGCCTCTGCGCGCTCCCCTGCGGGAGCCGTGCGAACCCAACTAATGAACTGCCGAACGATCATGGGTGTTCCGGCTTACGCAACATGCCAAGGCACCGCGACGCGACGCCACTGTCAGAAAGCGTAAACCATGACACTTAAGAAAACGTTCACCATAAACGGCTGTG
>JAGVII010000445.1 GCA_020056155.1 Afipia sp. | reverse complement strand
TCTGGTGGCCCGCGACAAGGCGAAGCTTGACGCCGTCGCGGCCAGGCTCATCAAGGATACCGGCCGCAAGGTCGAAGTGCTGCCCGCCGACCTCAATACCAAGACGGATTTACGCCGCATCGAGGAGCGCCTGAAGACTGACCCCAGCATCACCGCCTTGATCAACAATGCCGGCGTTGGGGCAGCCGGACCGTTGCTGACCTCGGACGTCGAGCAGATGGATGCGATGATTCAACTCAACGTCGTGGCGTTGACCCGGCTGGCGCTCGCCGCCGCTCCCGCGTTCGTCGCACGCAAGAACGGCATCATCGTCAACATCGCCTCAATCGTCGCGCTCGATCCGGACATCCTCAACGGCACCTACAGCGGCACCAAGGCCTATGTCGTCAATTTCACTCAGGCGCTGCACAAGGAATTCAGGGACAGCGGCGTGAAGGTACAGGCGGTGCTTCCCGGCGCGACCGCAACGAATTTCTGGGATGTCGCAGGCGTGCCAGTTGCTCACCTGCCGGAAAGCATCGTGATGCAGGCGGATGAACTGGTCGATGCCGCGTTCGCGGGCCTCGATCTCGGCGAACTCATTACCATTCCGTCGCTGCCCGACGTGCAGGAATGGGAGAGCTATGATGCGGCGAGAAAGGCGCTCGGTCCGAAACTGTCGCGGACTCACGCCGCAAGCCGCTACAAGAACAAGACCGCGGCCTAGCCCCTGCGAGATCGACGATAAATATGCCCTCGGGTTTCCCCGAGGGCATCAACACAACAACAGTTTACCTGATCGCCACCGGATTGATCATGCTCTGCACGGCGCCCTTGAAGCGAGGCTGTCCGAGGACGAACATGAATTCATAAGCCTTGTCCCTGGCGAGTTCGGCCGTGTTCATGTTTTCCAGAATGTAGGTCCCGTTCATCGCCAGCAGAATCTGGTGCACCTCGAAGATGTTCTTCGACTCGAACGGAAGCACCTCGACACCCCAGGTATCCGCGCCCACGGCGACGACGCCCTTTCCGGTCAGATATTTTGCGCCTTCCACGCCAAGACCCGGTTCGCCGGAATTGTAGCGCTTGTCATCTTTGCCGATCAGACTGATCCACCCGGTATGGAACAGCACCACATCGCCCTGCCGGATTTCCACACCCTGCTTCTTGGCGACCTCCTCGATCTCCTTGACGTTGAATGCCGTGCCCTCCTTGACGACATCGACGCCATAGTGCGCGGCCATATCAAGCAGCACGCCGCGCGCCACGATCGGAGGGACCTTTTCGATTCCAAGTTTCTTCAGCCCGGTGGGATCGGCAAAATCGGCAAGCTTGTTGCCGTTGTAGTAGACGTGTTCGACGCCGATGTGTCCCAGTCCATCAATCTGACTGCCGACGCCGACCCAGCCTTCGAGAATGTCGTCGTTATATGTCGTCTTGCTTGGTCCGAGACCCGGAATGCCGGCCTGCCCAGGCTGAACAACGGTCACCTTGAAGCCGCGCGGCGGATAGGCCGGCGTTTTGGAATCCACCGGAATACCGAGCGCATAGGTCTTGCCGGTCTTCACCAGTTGCGCCGCCTTTAGCGTCAGTTCCGGCGTCATGTAATTGGCGGCGCCAATCTCATCCGCGGGACCCCATTTGGATTTCGTCCAGTCTTGCGCTTGCACGGCTGTCGCCGCCGCCAACAGCGCGATGGATAAGCTCAGCGTCAGATGTCTCACCATTGTTGCACTCCCATGTGACCGGCTGATTGAACCGCCGGATTGTTGTCACCTCGGGATGCTACATTGCGAATATCTCGAAATCATCACGGCGATGAGTTGCGCAGCGCAGCAAAGCGGTTGTTTAAAACGATGATCGCTCATCGCAACAGAAGCGTGGCCGCCACCGGCACCAGCAGCGACGTCACCAGCGCATTCAATCCCATTGCGATGCCTGCGAATGCGCCGGCCACCTCATCGACCTGAAACGCCCGCGCGGTGCCGATACCGTGCGACGCAAGCCCAACGGCGAAGCCGCGCGCACGGAAGTCAGTGATCCCCAAGCGGTTCATAGTCGGAGTGACCACGATCGCGCCCATCACACCGGTAAGGACGGTCGCGATAACGGTGATCGCCGGATTGGCACCCAGCATTTCGCTGATACCCATGGCGACGCCGGCCGTAACGGACTTCGGCGCCAGTGCCAGCACGATGTCCCGCGGCAGCCCGGCGGCTTCGGCGAAGAACATAACCGACCCGATTGCGGTCGCCGAACCCACCAGCAGGGCCGCCAGCATCGGCAGGATCGCCGCCACGACGAGTTTGCGATTCTCATAGAGCGGGACCGCCAATGCGACTGTCGCGGGGCCGAGCAGGAAATGGACGAACTGGGCGCCGCCAAAATAGGTCGTGTA
>JAGVII010000213.1 GCA_020056155.1 Afipia sp. | reverse complement strand
GCTGTTTCTCGACATCGGCAATCCCGTTGAGGGCGACGCCGCGCCGCTCACCACGCACTGGTGCCTCGCACAGCCGGTCGCCCCGATGAGCGAGCTTGGGCCGGACGGTCATCCCGCCCGCGGCGGATTTCTGCCGCCGGTGCCGCTGCCGCGCCGGATGTGGGCCGGCGGCCAGATCGAGTTCATCGACCCGCTGCGGGTCGGCGATACGGTGACACGGTCGTCGCGCATCTCCGACGTGACGATGAAGACCGGCAGCACCGGCGCGCTGTGCTTCGTCTCTGTCGATCATACCATCACCACGCCGCGCGGCACAGCCATCCGCGAGCGGCACGACATCGTCTATCGCGATATGCCTGCGGCAGGCGACCAGAAGCCGGCCGCGGCGCCCGCGCCTGCTCCGGCAGGAAAGATCCGCGAAACCCACATGGCCGATCCGGTGCTGCTGTTTCGCTATTCGGCGCTGACCTTCAACGGCCACCGCATCCACTACGACCGCGATTACGTCACCCAGGTCGAGGGGTATCCGGGCCTGATCGTACATGGACCGTTGCAGGCATCGCTGCTGATCGAATTCGCCGCCCGCCAGCGCGGCGGCAAGGCGCCTTTGAAGTTCGTCTATCGCGGCGTGAACCCGCTGTTCGACGGCGCGGAGTTCAGCGTCAACGGCAACGAAAAAGACGGCGGGCTGGAGGTCTGGACGGCGAACGCTTCGGGCGCGCCGACCATGAAGGGCACCGCGAGCTGGTAAAATAACTCGTTATTGCGAGCGAAGCGAAGCAATCCAGAGCTACAGAAAAGAATGGATTGCTTCGTCGCTTCGCTCCTCGCAATGACGGAGTAAACTGGGCGGCTTTACTTCTTCCCGAACGTCTCGCGCATGCCGGCCTGGATCTTCGCCATGCCGCCGATCCAGCGGTCGTAGTTGTCGGTCTTCTTGCGCATATAGTCGAGCACCTGCGGATGCGGCAGGATCAGGAATGTCTCGCGGTCGATGCCGTCCAGCGCGCATTGCGCGACTTCTTCCGGCGTGAGGTTGCCGTCATGGGACTGCGGCCCCTTCGGCATCCCCCGGATCATGTTGGTTTCCACGCCCTGCGGGCAGAGGATCGAGACACGGATGTTGTGCGCCTTGTGCGAGATCGCGAGATTCTCCGCGAAACCGACCGCGGCGTGCTTGGTGGTCGAATAGGCCGCGCTGCCGACCTGCGACAGCAATCCGGCCGCAGAAATCGTATTGAGGAAATATCCGCCGCCACGCGCCCTCATGCGCGGGATCAGATGCCTCGCCGCATAGACATGCGCCATGACATGGATCGCCCAGCTTTTCGCCCACGGCTCGTCCGAGGTGCCGCCGGCATTCTCCGACATCATGTCGAAGCCGCCGCCAATACCCGCATTCGAACAGAACAGGTCAATCGGACCGAACTGCTTTTCGGTTTCGTCGATAACGCGGAGAATGTCGCTCTCCTTCCCCACGTCGCAGGCGAACGACGCGCCGCCGATGGAATCGGCGACCGTCTTGGCCCGCGCGCCTTCCAGGTCGGCGACCACGACCTTGGCCGCGCCTTCGCGATGGAAGATTTCAGCGAGCGCCTGGCCGATGCCATTCGCGCCGCCGGTGACGACAACGACTTTTCCAGCAACTTTCATGCGAAGGTTTTAGGAGCGAAATGTGGGGAGATCAATCGGCTTGGAATGGAGCCAGCGCGGTCACGAATGGCGCCGGGTGCACTCACTCACCTCTCCCGTGGGGAGAGGTCGCTCGCGCAGCGAGCGGGTGAGGGCGTACGCTCTATCGATAAATCTAGAGCCCCTCACCCCAGCCCCTCTCCCCGTTGGGGAGAGGGAGCCGATCAGGCCGCTCCTCGCAATGACGAAGCAATCCACTCAGGCCGCGACCAGGACCAGATCAAGCACCGCAGTATAGTGCAGCGCGGCAGCCAGCAGCACGAAGGCATGCCAGATCGCATTCTGAAACCGCAGCCGCTCCCAGGCATGGAAGATTACCCCGAGGGAGTAGATCAGCCCGCCCGCCGCGATGAACCAGAGCGTCGAGTTCGGCAGCGAGGCCACAAGGCTGTCATAGGCGATGACACCGCTCCATCCCATCGCGAGATAAAGCCCGACGGAGAGACGATCGAACCGGCCGGGCAGAAATATCTTGAGCGCGATACCGGCCGCCGCGACCGACCATACGCCGATCAGCAGCACGGTCGCCATGAAGCGGTCGTTCATCTGCGCCAGAAACGGGGTGTAGGTGGCGGCGATCAGAATATAGATCGCCGAGTGATCGAAGCGGCGGAGCAGCCATTTGGCGGGCGAAACCGGCCAGAGGTTATAGGTCGCCGACAGGCCGAGCATGGCGAGCAGCCCGGCGACGTAGACCGATACCGAAACGATTTCCTTGGTCGAAGCATACTGGGCGGCAAGGACCACGAGGGCCGTTGCCGCGATCAATCCGGCAGCGATGCCGAGCACATGGACCACGCCGTCCGCGATCAGCTCCGCGCGATCGTAATCCCAGCGCACCACGCCGCCACCCGCGACGCGGTCGTGAGAGCTGAGCTGTTTCAGTCGGAAGATAGTCATGCGCGCAATCGGGTTTGCCGGTTCATCTTACGTGAGCACCAATGATAGCCTGGTGACGGTCAATGAAACCTGAAAAGGACGTGATTGGGAGTCGTGATTGAAACTTGATTTCGGCCCCATAAGTCTTCAGCTTCACAAAACTGTCGCACGGCCTGTTTCTTAGTCTGTCGTCTGTTGATCCCACCAGAGCGTTTTCGCGAGACAACGCTCTCAACCATCATTCAGCGCGTACTCCGATCGCAAAACCGGTACCCATCCTCAGGTCACGCCCGAGGACATGCTTTGCGGAATAAGCGCTTGTCCGATAAAGTCTTGATGGAATTATGGCACCCAGCTTTTCGGACATTGTCGAAGACACCCGCCTCTCCATCCGCTCCCTGATCGAGTATGGCGAAAGCCTGTTCAATCCCACGGTGCGGCTTGGGGTCACGGGCCTGTCGCGTGCGGGCAAGACCGTCTTCATCACGGCGCTGGTTCACGGCCTGCTGCGCGGCGGCCGCTTCCCGGTGTTCGAGTCCCTGGCGACGGGGCGCATCGCCCGCGCGCGGCTCGAGCCGCAGCCCGACGATGCCGTCCCGCGCTTCGCCTATGAGGGCCACGTCCGCACGCTGATCGAGGACCGGCGCTGGCCGCACTCGACCACGGACATCAGCGAACTGCGCCTCGTGATCGAGTACCAGCGGCAGAATGCGGCGACCCGCACGCTGACGCTCGATCTGGTGGACTATCCCGGCGAATGGCTGCTCGACCTGCCGCTGCTGAACAAGAGTTACGAGCAGTGGTCTTTGGAGAGTCTCGCGCTGTCGCGCCGCGAACCGCGTTCACGGCTGGCGGCGCAGTGGCACGCCCATCTCGCAACCCTCGAGGCGAGCGGCCGCGAGGACGAGCAGGCGACACTGACCGCGGCGAAGCTGTTCACCGACTATCTGCGCGCCTGCCGCGACGAGCGGTTCGCCATGAGTCTCTTGCCGCCGGGCCGTTTCCTGATGCCGGGCAATCTCGCAGGCTCGCCCGCACTCACCTTCGCGCCGCTCGACGTCCGGCAGGACGGCACCGCGCCGGACGGATCGCTGTGGGCCATGATGAAGCGGCGCTATGAAGCCTATAAGGATGTGGTGGTGCGGCCATTCTTCCGCGATCACTTCACGCGCCTCGACCGGCAGATCGTGCTGGTCGATGCGCTGGCTGCTTTCAACGCCGGACCCGAGGCGCTGAAGGATCTCGAAGGCGCGCTGGCCGGCATCCTCGATTGCTTCAACATCGGCCGCAGCACGTTTCTCAACACGCTGTTTCGTCCGCGCATCGACAAAATCCTGTTCGCTGCGACCAAGGCCGACCACCTGCATCACACCAGTCACGACAAGCTCGACGCCATTTTGAAGCGCATGGTCGAGCGCGCCGCCTCGCGCGCCGCGTATGCGGGCGCAGGCGTGGATGTGGTGGCGCTGGCAGCCGTGCGCGCGACCCGCGAAGCGCTGGTGCAGCAGGGCCGCGAGAAGCTGCCCTCGATCCTCGGCACGCCCGAAGAGGGCGAGATGTCCGGCGACGACGTCTTTGACGGCGAGACGGAAGTCGCGACCTTCCCCGGCGACCTTCCGGTGAAACTCGATTACCTGTTCAGCGGCGACGGCGCGTTTCGAGGCCTGACCAACACGGCGTCGAACCAGACGGACTTCCGGTTTCTTCGCTTTCGCCCGCCATTGCTGGAGCGCAAGGGTGGCGAAGAGCCCGCCCTGCCCCATATCCGCCTCGACCGTGCGCTTCAGTTCCTGATCGGAGACAAGCTGCAATGAGCGACAAGCCGCATCACCGCAAGCCGGCGGCGTTCAAGCTCGACGATCCCCGCGTCATCCTGATGGATGCCGAGGACGATCCATCACGCCCCGCGCGCGGCAGGGTCCACATCACGCCGGAATCCGACCCTGCCCAGTTACCGGTGCCCATCGATGAACCCGCCGTTCCCGCCCGCAGGGGCTTCGGCTGGGCGGGCGTGTTCTGGACCGCGCTTGCCGGTCTGGTCGTGCTCGGCCTCGGTCTCGGCATCGCCAATCTGGTCGAGGATCTGTTCAACCGCAGCGCCAGCCTCGGCTATATCGGGCTTGTGTTCGCCATCCTCGCCGTGGTGGCGCTGGTGGTCATCATCGCGCGCGAGGCCGTGAGCCTGGCGCGGCTGGAGACCATCGAGAAGCTGCATGCGCGGGCGAATGCCGTGCTTCAGAGCGACGACCGCAAGGAAAGCGACGCCATCGTCCGCGACCTGCTCAAGATTGCCCATGACAATCCGAGGCTCGCCCGTGCCCGCGCGGCACTCGAGGAACATGGCCGCGACATCATCGACGGCGCCGACATGGTGCGGCTGGCGGAGCGCGAACTGATGACGCCGCTCGATCAGGAAGCGCGGCGGCTGGTATCCAGCGCCGCCCAGCGCGTCTCGCTGGTCACCGCCGTCAGTCCCGGCGCGGTGATCGACATGCTGTTCGTGTTCGCGGCGGCGCTGCGGCTGGTGCGGCAACTGGCGCGGCTGT
>JAGVII010000392.1 GCA_020056155.1 Afipia sp. | reverse complement strand
ATGTCGGTCAGCAGGTTCTTCATCACTTCACCTTGGGATCGGCCTGATCGCGTCCGAAAACCGATGTCCGCCTTTTGGAATCATGCCCATCACGCCTCGATCACAACAAGCGGAAGGGTTAGCGCGGAGCTTGCATAGCACATGGGCGACAGTGCAATAAGCGGCATGATTCAGGACGTTTCCATCCCCGCCGCGCTCGCCGCTGGCATCATCAGCTTTCTCTCGCCGTGCGTATTGCCGCTGGTGCCGCCGTATCTGATCTATCTCACCGGCGCGACCATTGAGCATGTGGCCAATGACGAGAAGCCGCAGGTTTCAAAGCGCGCCGTCATGCTGTCGGCGCTGGTTTTCGTGTTGGGATTCTCGACCGTATTCGTGGCGCTCGGCGCCAGCGCCAGCCTGGTCGGCGGCCTGATCCGCGCCTGGTCGGCGCAGCTTTCGATCATCGCCGGAATCGCGATCATCCTGATGGGGCTGCATTTCCTCGGCCTCACGCGCATCGGCTTTCTGATGCGAGAGGGACGCCTGCCGATTCCCAAGCCCGTCGGTCTGTGGGGCGCCTATGTGATGGGGCTGGCCTTCGCTTTCGGCTGGACGCCATGTATCGGACCCATCCTCGCCGCTATTCTGTCGGTCGCGGCATCAGAAGCCACCGTGACGAAGGGGGCGGGCCTGCTCGCGGTTTATTCCGCCGGTCTCGGCATTCCGTTCCTGATCGCGGCGTTCATGGTCGAGCGATTTTCGTCGGTGCTCGCGCGCATGAAAAAGCACCTCGCCACGGTTGAGCGCGCGATGGGCGCGCTGATGATTCTGGTGGGGATCGGATTTCTGACCGGCGCGGTCACGGATGTCAGCATCTGGCTGCTGGAGACGTTCCCGGCGCTGCAGAATTTCGGGTAGGAAATCCAGAGTTTGTCATGCCCGGGCTTGTCCCGGGCATCCCGATAAATTTAGCGCAGTGCTCCAGTTATCGAGATCACCGGGACAAGCCCGGTGATGACAATCGAATGTGGTTCAGGCTTACTGCAAAATGAAATGGCCGGGGCGAGCCCGGCCATTTCGCTGTCAGCCATGCAGGACCGGGTTACGATCCCTTGTTGATCTCGGCGTAGTTGCCCTTGGCGTCCCAGCGGTAGACGACATAGTCGATCACCTTGATGTCGCCCTTGGCGTCGAACGAAAGCTTGCCAAGCACGGTATCCCACTCAGCGCCCTTGATGGCTTCCATGACCTTCTTGGGGTCGGTGCTCTTGACCTTCGCCGCGGCCTGCGACCAGACCTGGAACGCGGCATAGGTGTAGAGCGTATAGCCCTCGGGATCGATGCCCTTCGCCTTGAACTTGTCGACGATGGCCTTCGCGGTCGGCTTGTTGCGCGGATCGGGACCGAAGGTGAACAGCGTGCCTTCCGCAGCCGCACCCGTGATCGAGGCGAACTCCTTGTCGTTCAGCGCATCGCCGGCCATCAGGACGGTCTTCAGACCCTGATCGCGCATCTGGCGCAGGATCAGTCCTGACTCCTGATGGTAGCCGCCGACATAGACCAGATCGATGTTGTCGCGCTTCAGGCGCGACACGATGGAATTAAAGTCCTTGTCGCCCTTGTTGTAGGACTCGAACAGCTTCTCCTTGACGCCGCCGGCGTTCAGCGCCTTCCTGGTTTCGTCTGCGAGGCCTTTTCCGTAGGTCGTCTTGTCGTTGAGGATCGCGATATTCTTGCCGGCGAACGCCTTCATGATGTACTGCGCGGCAACAAGGCCCTGCTGATCGTCGCGGCCGCAAACGCGCAGCACGTTCCACAGTTTGCGTTCCGTGAAGACCGGATTGGTCGAGGCGGGCGTGATCTGCAGCACGTTGCCTTCGGCGTAAGCTTCCGAGGCAGGGATCGACGACGACGAGCAGAAATGGCCCGCGACAAACGGGACCTTTGAACTTGCGAGCTTTTCGGCCACCGAGCGGGCCTGCTTCGGATCGCAGGCGTCGTCACCCACCTGCAGCGCGAGCTTCTTGCCGTTGACGCCGCCCGCGGCGTTGATGTCGGCAACAGCCAGGTCAGCGCCGTTCTTCATCTGACGGCCGAACGCGGATTCGCCGCCCGTCATCGGACCGGCGACCGCGACGGGAATGTCTTGCGCAAACGCAGCAGTCGATAGTGCAATCGACGCGCCGAGTGCGAGGCCAAGGATGTGTGCTGGTTTCATAGGGTAATCCTCATGCAGGTCTCGAAGGGCGCGGCCACACGGCCCGCCGGGCAAACAAATCCTGCATATTGTCCGCTGATTTTACCGCCAAGTCATCGGCAATTTTGGGCCGTGCTCAGGCCTTGACTGGCGCATCTTGCCGCAGCCGCCAGCCGAGCGGGCCGCTCGGCTCGTACAGCCAGTAATACTGCCGGACCATCTGCTGCGCCCGTGCGCGCTGAAAAGACAGGCAGGAGGCGGCAATCAGGATGACGGTCTCGGCGAAATAGGCTTGCGGTTGCAAAAGGGTTTCATTGAACAGTGCGAAATGCACGAATCGCACGGCCATTCCCAGCGGGACCATCGAAATGGCGGCGATCCAGATGCTCCGCCAGGTCAGCGCGATGGCGCGGCCGGCGAGCACTGCACAGCCGCCGCCGAGCACCAGGGTGACGAACAGCACCTGAACGATGGATTCGTTGGAATAGAGTTGCTCCATCAGTGTCGTCCGCCTTCGAGGTATGCCGCGCGAATTTCCGGCCGGGCCAAGAGTTCCTCGCCTGTTCCGCTCAACGTGATGAGGCCATTCACCATCACGTAGCCGCGATGCGCCAGCTTCAAGGCGTGGTTGGCGTTCTGTTCGACGATCAGAACGGTCAAACCATCCTGCCGGTTGAGTGTGCGAACGGCGTCGAAGATCTGCCGCGCGATCAGCGGCGCCAGGCCAAGCGACGGCTCATCCAGCATCAGCAGGCGAGGCCGGCTCATCAGCGCACGCCCGATTGCCAGCATTTGCTGTTCGCCGCCGGACAGCGTGCCGCCGCGCTGCGCGATACGTTCCTTCAGGCGCGGGAACAGTGTGAAGACGCGTTCCAGGTTTTCGTTGCGCCCGGCCTCGGTGCTCTCGCCGGCGGCGTCCGCGCCCATGCGCAGGTTTTCCGCGACCGTCATGCGCGGGAAGATGCGCCGTCCTTCAGGCGACTGCGCGATCCGCAGCCGCGCGACATGATGGGTTGGTTCGTTGGTGATGTCCCTGCCATCGAAGGCGATGATGCCGGCGCGCGCGCGGGGGCGTCCGAAGACCGACATCATCAGCGTGGATTTGCCGGCGCCGTTGGAGCCGATCAGTGCGACGATCTCGCCCGGGTTGATGTCGAGGTCGACACCTTTCAAGGCTTCGATATTGCCGTAGGCCGCGACGAGGCCGCGGATGGACAGGAGGGGCGCTGCGCTCACGTGCCGCCCTCCATGACGTCGACGGCTGCTTGTTCGTCGGCGCCGAGATAGGCGGCGATGACTTTCGGATCGTTGCGGATTTCCTGTGGCGCGCCCGCCGCGATCTTCATGCCATGGTCGAGCACGAAGATGCAGTCGGAGATTTCCATTACCACCGACATATCATGCTCGATCAGCAGCACCGACGTGCCGTGATCCTTGCGGATCGCCAGCAGCAACTGGCTCAGTTCGTCGCTTTCCCGAGCGTTCAGCCCGGCGGCGGGTTCGTCGAGGCACAACAGGACCGGCTCGGAACACATCGCGCGCGCGATCTCGAGCCTGCGCTGATCGCCGTAAGGAAGATTACCCGCTGCGTCGTCGGCGCGCGACGTGAGGCCGATGCGGTCGAGCCAATAGCGCGAGCGCTCGATGGCATGCTTCTCAGCGCGGCGGAAGCCGGGTGCGCCGATCAGGCCGAGAAACGTGTAGCCAGACGCCACCATCAGCGGGTTGTGCTGCGCCACCAACAGGTTTTCCAGCGCCGTCATGCCCGCGAACAGCCGGATGTTCTGGAACGTGCGCGCGACCTTCGCGACCTTGGAGATGCGATAGTCGAACAATCGCTCCAGAAGGAACTCGCGTCCATCGTCATGAATGAGGCGCATCATGCCGGTGGTCGGTTTGTAAAAACCGGTGATGCAGTTGAACACGGTGGTCTTGCCGGCGCCGTTGGGACCGATCAGCGCGGTGATGTCGCCGCGCTTCGCTGTGAACGACAGGTCGTTGACGGCAACGATTCCGCCGAAACGCATTGAGAGATGATCGACGTCGAGAATGTCGTTGCTGGTGCCGGTCGTCGTCATCCGCGGCCTTCCTTGACCATCGCGGACGAAATCTCCGAGGGCTTCTCCAGAAACACCGAGGGTGCACGGTGACCGATCAGGCCGCGTGGCCGCCAGATCATGAGCAGCACCATCGCGGAGCCGAACACCAGCATGCGGAACTGCTCAAGTCCCCTGAACAGTTCGAACCCGCCGATCATCGCAAGCGCGGCCAGTGCGACGCCTAGCTGTGAGCCCATGCCGCCAAGCACGACGATGGCGAGCACCAGCGCGGATTCGTGGAACGTAAAGGACTCCGGACTGATGAAGCCCTGGCGGGTGGCGAAGAACGCGCCGGCAAAACCGCCGAACATCGCGCCGGTCGCAAATGCCGTCAGCTTTGTGGTCGTGGTGTTGATGCCGAGCGAACGGCACGCGACTTCATCCTCGCGTAGCGCTTCCCAGGCGCGGCCGATCGGCAGACGCCGCAGGCGGATGGTGACCCAGTTGGTCAGCAGCGCGAGGGCGAGGATCAGGTAGAACAGGAACACCACGCGGTGCGTGGTCGAGAACTCGATCCCGAGCCGAGCGGCGAGCCCGTCGTCGGTATTGGTGAGCGGGATACCGAAGAATGACGGCCGCGGAATGCCGGTGATGCCGTTCGGGCCGCCGGTGACATGCTGCCAGTTGAGCAGAATCAGCCGGATAATCTCACCGAAGGCCAGCGTCACGATGGCAAGATAGTCGCCGCGCAATCGCAGCACCGGGAAGCCGAGCAGGACGCCCCAGAAGGCGGCGAGAATTCCGGCCAGTGGCAGGCAGACCCAGAACGACAGGTCGAAGGTCGTCGCCAGCAACGCATAGGAATAGGCGCCCACCGCGTAGAAGGCGACATAGCCGAGATCGAGCAGGCCGGCGAGGCCGACGACGATGTTCAATCCCCATCCCAGCATGACGTACGTCAGAACGAGGATGCCAAGATCCAGAATGTAGCGCTGGTCGTAGAAGATCACCGGCACCAGCGCGGCAAAGATGAGAAGCGCCGGGGCGAAAAAGCGACCCAGTGTCGCGATCGTGCCCTTGGCCGACTCGGGAACGAACGAGATGCCCTTCGATGGTCCGATCCATTGCCGTAACAGTTCGACAATGATGCTTCCGAAAAACACCGCGGCTACCATTGCGGCGAGATCGCCGAACCGCGTCCAGTAAATCAACTGGCCTTCCGGGCCGGCT
>JAGVII010000891.1 GCA_020056155.1 Afipia sp. | reverse complement strand
GGAATTCCGTTCTCGGTATCGGCCGCGGTCGGGTTCATCGCCCTGTCGGGTGTGGCCGTCCTCAACGGTCTGGTGATGCTGACCTACATCAAGCAATTGATGGCGAAGGGATACAAAAAGACAGACGCAATCTTCGCCGGCGCCCTCACCCGGCTTCGTCCCGTCGCCATGACCGCACTGGTCGCGTCGCTTGGTTTTGTCCCGATGGCGCTGGCAACCGGAACAGGCGCGGAAGTTCAACGGCCGATCGCAACCGTCGTCATCGGAGGCCTCATCAGCGCCACGCTGTTGACGCTCTTCGTGCTGCCGGCGCTCTATGCGTGGTTCGGCCGCGCTCTGGTGAGCGAAGACGCCGAACGAGCGCCGCCGGACGAGCAGCGAACGGTGATCGAACCATCGCGGGGTTAGTGCGCGTCAGGCCGCGCCGAGATACGCGGCCTTGACTTTCGGGTCGGACAGCAGCGTTGCGCCTGCACCTTCAAGCGCGACCTTGCCGGTTTCCAGCACGTAGCCACGGTCGGCAATTTCAAGGGCGGCGCTGGCGTTCTGTTCCACCAGCAACACGGTCACACCGTTGCCCTTCAGAGCGACGATGGCGGCCAGGATTTGATCGACCAATGTGGGCGACAGACCCAGCGACGGCTCGTCCAATAGAAGCAGTTTCGGCTTGCCCATCAGGGCGCGTCCGATCGCGAGCATTTGCTGTTGGCCGCCGGAGAGTCCACCCGCCAGATGCTGACGTTTTTCCGCCAGCACCGGAAACATCTCGAATACACGATCGCGGTCGCTCTCGATGTCCTTGTCGCGGCGCATGTAGGCGCCGAGACGCAGATTATCTTCGACGCTTAGCGGCCCGAAAACCTGACGTCCCTCCGGCGATTGCGTCATGCCGCGCTCGACCCGCCGGTGCGGCGGAAGACGCTCAATACGGTCGCCCAGGAACTTGATCTCGCCGGCGGTGATGGGCTGTACGCCCGACAGCGCGCGGAGCAGCGTGGTCTTTCCAGCGCCATTGGAGCCGATCAGCGCGACGACCTCGCCCGAACGCACGTTGAGGTTCACGCCGTGCAGCACCTCGATACGGCCATAGGCGCTTCGGAGATTGGCGACCTCAAGCACGCGCCGCCTCCTTCGCCCCGTGCTTGCCCAAATAGGCTTCAAGCACGGCTGGATTGTCGCGCACCTCACGCGGGCTGCCTTCCGCGATCGGCTTGCCGCGGTTCAGTACGAGGATGTGGTCGGAAATCTTCATCACCAGTTTCATGTCATGCTCGACAAGAACCACTGCAATGCCTTTGGCGGCAATGCTGTGAATGAGTTGATCGATTTCTTCGGTCTCGACCGCGTTGCATCCTGCGGCGGGTTCATCGAGCAAGAGAACGCGCGGTTCGGCGGCAAGTGCGCGGGCAATCTCGAGGCGCTTGCACGCGCCGTAAGACAGCGAGCCTGCAGCGACGTCCGCGCTGCCCTTCAAGCCGACATCGTCAAGCAAGGTCAGCGCCGCATCCCGCGTTTCGCTGTTCTGGCGCGTCACCGACGGCAGCCGGAACATATCCGCGAGAAGATTGCAGCGTTCGCGCAGATGACGGCCGACCATGACGTTCTCCGCCGCTGTCATGCGCTGGAATATCTGGAGGTTCTGGAACGTGCGCGAAAGGCCGCGCGCCGCGAGCTTGTCCGGGGTCAATCCCGTGACGTCTTCGCCGGACAGTTCGACCCGTCCCTGATCTTGCGCATAGACGCCGGAAACGACATTGAAAAGCGTTGTCTTGCCCGCGCCGTTCGGTCCGATGATCGACAGGATCTGACCCGGACTGACGCTGAAGCTTACGCCATCAATCGCCTTGATGCCTCCGAACGAAATACCGATGTCCCTGGCGGCGAGGATCGTCATGACTGTGCCCTCTTCGCCAGCACGCGCGACAGCGTCGGAACTATCCCATCGCGCATGAAGATCATCGACACGATAATGATGAAGCCAAGCAGGAGATGCTCGTATTCCTGAAAGATGGTGAGAACCTGCGGCAGTGTAATCAGCACCGCTGCGCCGACAATGCTCCCGACGACCGATCCAAGGCCGCCAAGCACCACCATGGTCACCATTTCCACGGAGTGCAGGAAGCCCGCCTGATCGGGATTTATGAACCCGTTCATCATCGCCAGCATCGATCCGGCGATCGACGCATAAGCCGCAGCAATGACGAATGCCTGCAACTTGAAGCGTGCGACGTCGATACCGGCCACCCTCGCCGCCACCTCGCTGTCATGAAGCGCGCGAAAGGCGCGCCCGGTCGGCGTGTTGTTCAGGTTGAGGGCGATCCATGTTCCCAAAAGCAGAAGTCCACCCGAGATCCAGTACCACGTGTCCGATCCGCTGACGCGCCAGCCGAGCAGCGTCAGCTTCGCCACCGGCATGCCGTCCGGGCCGCCAGTCCAGCGGCTTTCCGTGGTGATGACAAGCGCCACCAGCACGCCGAGGCCGAGCGTTGCAATGGCGAGGTAGTGTCCTTTCAGTTTCAGGATCGGGCGGCCGACGAGATAGGCCAGCACCGACGAAATGATGCAGCCAAGCAGGAGCGCGGCCCAGGGCGGTATGCCGAAGTGCGCGGGGCCGATGGCGACGGCATAAGCGCCGATTCCGAAGAAGCCGGCATGACCGAGGCTGACCTGCCCGGCCGATCCCATCAGGATGTTGAGACCGATGGCCGCGAATGCCGACACCCAGACCAGCGACGCCACGCGGAAGTAATAGCTCGACGGAAATATCAGCGGCAGCGCTGCGATGATGACCGCGAGCGCAATCAATGTCAGATAACGATGGCCAATCTTCTGCAACACCGCTCAGACCCTTTCCACGGTCCGTCGTCCGAACAGGCCTTGCGGCATGGCGAACAGGACGAGAAGGATAACGATGAAGGCGAAGGCGTCCTTGTATG
>JAGVII010000600.1 GCA_020056155.1 Afipia sp. | reverse complement strand
TTTCTGCGACGCGTCTTGCAATGCGAGGCCGCCGAGCGGCAGCGTGGTTCCGGTGCGGATGCGATGACCGCGTACATCAATAAGCTCAAGCGAGCCGCCGCCGAGGTCGCCGACGATTCCGTCCGGCTTATAGACACCTGACGCCACGCCAAGCGCGGACAGCTTCGCTTCGCGCGCGCCGGACAGGATGTTGATGGGGCAGCCGCAGATGCGTTCGGCCTTGGCTATGAAGTCCGGACCGTTGGTCGCGTCGCGGCAGGCTGCCGTCGCGATCGCATGAACCTCGCCGACTTTCATCACCTTGCAGAGCGCCTTGAAGCGCTTTAGCGCAACGAGTGCCTTCTCGACGGCGTCGGCGGCGAGCAGCCCGGTGGACTGCACTTCACGGCCGAGGCCGCACAGCGTTTTCTCGTTGAAGATCGGCGCGAGGTTGCGCGTCTTATCTTCGTAGACAACAAGACGAACCGAGTTCGATCCGATGTCGATGACCGCGACGCTCTTGGAAACCTTGCGCACGCTGCGATGACGTTCGCGAACGGCTGCGGGGGCCACGGATTCGTTCTTCGTGCCGCTAACGCTCCGAACGGCGCGTAAGACGACGTGGCGAAGATTCTTTAAGCGACTTTCCACGGCCTGACAGACTCGGATTCGTCATGAAATAATTGTGCACGTTGAAAGGTTCCTCGCCCTTCGCGGCCTTCATACGCGTTGACGACCCATCCGGCAACAACTGCCAGCTTTGTTCATTGTCCTTCAGGTTCGCGACCATGATTTGCTCGAGAACCTGCTGATGCACCGTAGGATTTTGCAACGGGCACAGCACCTCGACACGGCGGTCGAGATTGCGCGGCATCATGTCGGCGGACGAGATATACACAGCCGCCTTCGCACTCGGCAGGCCATGACCCATACCAAAGCAGTAGACCCGCCCGTGTTCCAGGAACCGGCCGATGATCGATTTGACGCGGATGTTCTCCGACAGGCCGGGAACTCCGGGACGCAGACAGCAAATTCCGCGGATCACCAGATCGATCGAAACGCCGGCCTGCGATGCCTCATAGAGCGCGTCGATGATCTCCGGATCGACCAGCGAATTCATCTTCAGCCAGATCGCGCCCGGCTTGCCATGACGCGCGTGATTGCTCTCGGCGTGAATGTGCTCGATCATCCGCTTGCGCAGCGTGAGCGGCGACACGCCCATCTTCTCAATGTCGCGCGGCTCGGCGTAGCCGGTGATGTAGTTGAACACGCGAGCGGCATCGCGCGCGATCACCGGATCTGACGTGAAGTACGACAGGTCCGTGTAGATGCGCGCCGTGACCGGATGATAGTTGCCTGTGCCGGCGTGTACGTAGGTGGTGAGGCCCGCACCTTCCCGGCGCACCACCAGCGACAGCTTGGCGTGAGTTTTGAGTTCCAGGAATCCGTAGACCACCTGCACGCCCGCGCGCTCGAGATCGCGCGCCCAGCGGATGTTGGCTTCTTCGTCGAACCGCGCCTTGAGTTCGACCAGCGCAGTCACCGACTTGCCGGCTTCAGCGGCTTCGGCAAGCGTCCGCACGATAGGTGAATCGCGCGAGGTGCGATAGAGCGTCTGCTTGATGGCAACGACGTCGGGATCGCGCGCCGCCTGCTGCAGGAACTGCACGACAACGTCGAACGATTCATACGGATGATGGACGACGAGATCCTTCTGCCGGATCGCCGCAAAGATGTCGCCGCCGTGATCGCGGACACGCTCGGGATGACGCGGCACGTAGGGCGTGAATTCGAGATCGGGACGATCCAGCCGGGTCAGTTGCGACAGCTCGTTCATCGCGAGCACGCCGTCGACCAGCAGGACGTCGTCATCAGGCACCGACAGGGCGCGCTGCACGAAGGAGCGCAGTTCGTCCGGCATATGAGCTTCGATTTCGAGCCGGATCACCGACCCGCGGCGGCGGCGCTTCAGCGCCGACTCGAACAGGCGAACGAGATCCTCGGCTTCTTCCTCGATTTCCAGTTCGGAGTCGCGGATGATGCGGAACGCACCCTGCCCCTTGACGGTATAGCCCGGGAACAGCCGGCCGATGAACAGGCCGGTGGCCTGTTCGAGGGTGATGAGACGCACCGAGCCGTCCTTGCCGGCCGGCAACTTGATGAAACGGTCGATCTTTCCCGGCATGCGGATCAGTGCGTTCATCGCCTTGCCGTCGGACACGCGCGCCAGATGCAGCGCGATGGTGAATCCGAGACTCGGAATGAACGGGAATGGGTGCGCCGGATCGATCGCCAGCGGCGTCAGCAGCGGGAAAATGTTGTGAAGGAAATGGTCCTCGATCCAGCTGCCTTCCGCCTTGGTGACATCCTTGCCGTCGACCAGGACGATTCCGACGCCCGACAGCACCCGGCGCAGATCGCGCCAGATCTCCTGCTGGTCGCTGGCGAGCTTCGAGACGGTCTCGTTGATCTTTGAGAGTTGTTCGGTGGGCGTCGAGCCGTCCGGACTGCGTTCGGTGATACCTTCGCGGACCTGCGCCTTGAGGCCCGCGACGCGGACCATGAAGAACTCATCAAGGTTATTTGCGGAAATCGACAGAAACCGGACCCGTTCCAGCGCCGGATGGTTGAGATTGACCGACTCTTCCAGCACACGGCGGTTGAAATGGAGCCACGACAATTCGCGGTTGATGAAGCGTTCGGGACTCGAACTGATCGACGCCACCGCGACGACCTCTTCATTTTCTTCTCGTTTTTCAACAGCTTGGGCGGAGTCCATGAAGCGCGACCTTATATCATGTCATGAGGCCTGAAGCTTAGGCCTGTTCCACGGAGACAATGTGCCAGTGTCATGACAGTTCAATGACATGATGAGTGAGGACCGGTTAATGACCAAGCCCCTGCGCGGTCAGGCCGCAGTGTCTTTCAGCACTTCCGCCGCCAGCGCGCGGGTCACCGGGCGACGCTGCCGCAGCGCCTCCTCGTCGAGCTGCTCGACCGCCCGCCGCGCAGCCGCGAACGAGCGTTCGATGCGGGTCGCGAGATAGCTCACAATGCTCTCGTCCACGCTCATCTGGCGGTCAGAGCAGAACTTGACGATCAGCGCGCGAAACAACTGGTCGTCCGGCGGGGTCAGCGTCACCACCGGCACCGCCCGCAGCCGCGACCGCAGGTCGTGCAGCGTCACCGCGAACGAGGACGGCTGCACCCGCCCCGTCATCAGGACATAGGCCTCGTCCTCGCGCGCGAGGTTAAGGAGGTGGAACAGCGCGCGCTCGTCGAACGATGCCGGGTCGAGATCGTCCACAACCAGCGCGCCGGTCGCAAGTTCGCCGGGCACGTTGTCTGCGGTCAGCGTATGGGCTGCGACCGAGCGTGCGCCGGCTTCCGCAGCCCATATCGACGCGAGGTGGCTCTTGCCGCTGCCCTCGGGCCCCACCAGCATCATCACGCGGTTGGGCCAGTCCGGCCACGCATCGATCAGCGCAAGGGCCTGCGTGTTGGCGGAACCTTCGAGAAAATTGTCGCGCGTCAGGCTTTCCGCGTGCGGCAGCGCAAGGGCCAATTGACGGGGGCGGACGCGGACTACCACGCAGTCACTCCTGGTACGCAATACGCGGCCACACCGCATTCAAGACGTGGGAGCGCCCGCATTCATGTGCCGTGCCCACTCGACGAGATAGAAGGACACCGAAAGCAGCGTCAAGACTGTGACACACAACATCAGCACGATCTCGTAAGGTGCTGTACTAAAACCGAAACCAAGCGACGCCAGAACCAGCGCGGCGAACGCCACCTGCGCCACGGTGTTGAGCTTGGACACCATCAGCGGCTTCATCGGAACGGGATTGTCGAGAATCCACGAGATGATCACCGCGCCCACGATCATGAAGTCGCGCGACACCACCAGGATCACCAGCCAGCGTGGAATGTCCCCCGAGATTCCGAGCGCGACATAAATCGACACCAGCAACGCCTTGTCGGCGACCGGATCGAGCAGCGCACCGATTTCCGTCGTCATGTTGAAGCGCTTGGCAAGGAACCCGTCGACGGCATCGCTGACCCCCGCCACCACGAAAATCACGAAGGCAACGGTCATCTGGTTCGATGCGATCGCCCAGACGATGACCGGCACCAGCAAGATGCGGCCAAGAGTGATGATATTCGGCAGATTCACGCGCTTTTTCCCGGCTCAGCGTCTTTTAGCGACCCCCAACAGCCTTGCATAGGATGTGGCGAGCGGCTGGATTCCAGCAGTGGCACCACCTTTTCAGCGGACGATTTTGCGAATGCTGGAATCGAAGGACCATTAGCAAATATATGCTTCCAGAGGGGTTTTCGATTTGACATTGGCATTGCGCGCCTGCGGACGAACAGGGCGCGAATGTCAAACCCACTCCGAGAGGGGCGCCCGCCGGAAGTCCCGTTCTCCCAGCTATGCACACCCCGTCCGCGAGCCATTGCGCCAGCGCAAAATCCGACGTAACCACCGGCTAATTCACGGAAACCTGGTGTGGTGGTTAGTATGACCGATCAAAAATCCGGCCTGACCTACTCATCCGCAGGCGTCGATATCGATGCCGGAAACCGGCTGGTGGACCTCATCAAGCCAATGGTGCGCGCCACCGCGCGCGCGGGCGCCGACGCCGAAATCGGCGGATTTGGCGGACTGTTCGACCTCAAGGCCGCAGGTTTCAAGGATCCCGTCCTCGTTGCCGCCACCGACGGCGTCGGCACCAAGGTCAAGATCGCCATCGAGACCGGCATTCACGGCGGCATCGGCATCGACCTCGTGGCGATGTCGGTCAACGATCTTGTGGTTCAGGGCGCGGAACCGCTGTTCTTTCTGGACTATTTCGCCTGCGGCAAGCTCGACCCCGAGGCCACCGCCTCCATCGTGGCGGGTGTCGCCGAGGGCTGCCGCGAATCCGGCTGCGCCCTGATCGGCGGCGAGACCGCCGAAATGCCCGGCCTCTACAAGGACGGCGACTATGACCTCGCGGGCTTCGCGGTGGGCGCTGCCGAACGCGGCACGCTGCTGCCGCACAAGAACATCGGGCCGGGTGACGCGGTGGTCGGCCTCGCCTCCTCCGGCGTTCATTCCAATGGCTTCTCGCTGGTGCGCAAGGTCGTCGAGAAGTCCGGCGTGACGTTTGACGCGCCCGCTCCGTTCGCGCCCGTCATGACGCTCGGCGGCGCGCTGCTCACCCCGACCAGGCTCTATGTGAGATCCTGCCTTGCGGCGATCCGCCAGACCGGCGCGGTCAAGGGTCTGGCCCACATCACCGGCGGCGGTTTTACCGACAACATTCCGCGCGTGCTGCCGAAACATCTCGGCGTCCGCATCGATCTGACCGCCGTGCCGGTGTTGCCGGTGTTCAAGTGGCTGGCGCGCGAGGGCAACATTGCCGAGTTCGAACTGCTTCGCACCTTCAACTGCGGCATCGGCATGATCGCGAT
>JAGVII010000563.1 GCA_020056155.1 Afipia sp. | reverse complement strand
GCGTGCGCGTTCGGATCGGGCAGCAGGCCCTGCATCACGGCGGCGCGCTTGATGATTTCCGAAATCGCCTGCACGAGCAGCAGCATGAGACCGATCATGATCAGGGATTTCGCCGGCCATTGCGGAAGCCCGCCAGCGCTAAAGGACTGTTCGTTCTGATGAAACGAAACCAGGAAAAACGGAACGGAAGTCCAGATCAGGATGACGCAGAATGGCACGAGGAAAAACACGTGCCCGATCATGTCAATCCAGCTTCGGACCTTGAGAGGCAGGCTGTGATTGATGATATCGATCTTGATGTGTTCGCCCTTCAGCAAGGTCCACGGCGCGCAGAGCAGGAACACAACGCTGAACAAAACCCATTGCATTTCGAGGTAAGCGTTCGACGAGACGTCAAAAATCTTGCGGATCGTTGCGTTCGCCGATGAAATGATCACGGCGACTACGATCAGCCACGACACCCAGCGGCCGACAAACGTATTGAACGCGTCGATCGCGCGGCTCAATTTGAGAAGCGATTGCAAACCCATCCTCCCGAATATGCTCTTGCGTTGCTTGGCTCTGCCGGGACCGGGAAGGGCGACGACATGCCGGCTTTTACAGCCGAGGCGCATAAAGCCGCTCGACCAAATCAGCGTGTCACGCCGCCGTCAATTGGAAGTTTGTTGATTCCAAGGCAGAATATTGCGCCGTTCGAGGGGCGTGGAAATTTATGGCAAGCAAAGCAGCCGGTGCGGGAAACAATCGTAACCGGACTAGCCGCCGGTCACGCTCATGTGCCGACTGACGCTCGGCCGATTGTGGCGACGATCGATGATGAAATCGTGCCCCTTCGGCTTGAGTCCGATTGCGCGATCAATCGCAGTTGCGAGGAGGGCATCGTCGCCGGATGCCCGCAAAGGTTTGCGCAAGTCGGAGGCATCCTCATGGCCGAGACACGTGTGGAGTGTTCCGGTGCAGGTAATGCGAACCCGATTGCAGGACTCGCAAAAATTGTGGGTCATCGGCGTGATGAAGCCGAGCTTTCCGCCGGTCTCGCTGATGCGAACGTAACGTGCCGGGCCGCCGGTATCGTCGTCGAGGTCGGTCAGCGTGTACCGGGTGGCGAGGCGAGCCCGAAGCAACGACAGCGGCAGGTATTGATCGATTCGTCCTTCACCGATGTCGCCCATCGGCATTACCTCAATCAAGGTGAGGTCCATGTCCTTGCCATGTGCCCATTCCATCAGCGAGGGGATCTCATCCTCGTTCATGTTCTTTAGGGCAACGGCATTGATCTTGACCTTCAGGCCCGCAGCCCGCGCGGCTTCGATGCCGCGCAGCACCTTTTCGAGGTCTCCCCAGCGGGTAATGGCGCGGAACTTGGCGGGGTCGAGCGTATCGAGCGAGACATTGATGCGCCGCACGCCGTGCCCCTTGAGTTCAGCCGCAAACTTCTCGAGTTGCGATCCGTTCGTTGTCAAGGTCAGTTCGTCGAGTGCGCCGGTATCGAGATGGCGGGACAGCGACTGCACCAGCGACATCACGTTGCGCCGGACCAGCGGTTCTCCGCCGGTCAGGCGCAGTTTTCGAACGCCCTTGGCGATAAAGGCCGAGCACAGCCGGTCGAGCTCTTCGAGGGAGAGAAGATCGGATTTCGGCAGGAACGTCATGTCCTCCGACATGCAGTAGAAACAACGCAGGTCGCAGCGGTCGGTCACGGACACGCGCAAGTACTTGATCGTCCGCCCGAAAGGATCGGTCATCGCGGAAGTGGTGGATTCTGCCATGGAACTCGGAAGCGATCCGGTCATTCAGCGAGCCTTGATTGTCGTTCGACGCAAGCTGTTTCGAGCTTGGTATGCCAGCTACAATCTAGGGATGATCGGCTGCGGACACAATGGAATCAGTCCGCAAGAACCGTTAGCGGCCTGGCGGCGGCGGAAACGGGGAGTTCGGTTCCTCAGCCGGCTCAGCGGCCGCCGGGGCGGGTTGTGGCTTTTTGGGCTTTGGCGCGGCTTTGGGGGCCGCCCGGCCCCTCTTCGTCGGGAGGGCAGGCTGGAGTTCCGCGTGAACCGGGTTCGGATCGACGAGGACGCCAGGGCCGCTTGGGTCGCGAATGATCTGAACGGGCACCGTTTCCGGTTGGTATTTTGGCAGTGTAAAAGTCACCGACAGATTCTCTGCCGCTACGACAGAGAGCGAGCAGGGGGTTTTGCAGGTCTCGCCGCTGGAGACACGCGCTTCAGCGCCAGCGGGTAGCGATTCAAGCTGAATCGTCGCGCTTGGCGGCGTCGACTTGAACATGTCAGGCATGGAGAACGATGAACAGCCTGCGAGGCCAAGACCCGCCGCAACAACAACAATGATACGCATGATGCATCCGTCATGTGATGCGGCGGTAGCCGCATAGTCCCCGCGCGGACCTTAGGAGTGTCGTTCCGCGCGTGCAACGGGCCGCATCGGATTCGTTAAGAGAAGGTTAATATTAGTTCTCGGATTTACGTTCTCATAAATCCATTCAATATCAATGCCTTGCGGACGCCTCCAGAAGTGTTGTAACAGCGCCGGGCAGTTCCCGCATGTGACCAATGACAGTGTCAGGCTTCAGGTCGGCAATCGGAATTTCCGTGTAGCCGAATTCGACCCCGATCACCGGAATACCAGCGCGCCGCGCAACGCCGACATCCGGTCCGGAATCGCCCACCATGATCGATCTCGAAACCTCTCCGCCGGCTTGCACGATGGTTTGGCGCAGAATGGTCGGATCGGGCTTCGCCACCCCGAACGTATCGGCACCGCAAATTGCCGCAAATCGCCCCGTCATCTCCAGTTTAGCGAGCAGGAGCTTCGAAAGTCCTTCCAGCTTGTTGGTGCAGACGGCGAATCTGAATCCCTGCCTTTCAAGCGTGTCGAGGGCCGCATGAAGACCGTCGAACGGGACTGACGCGTCGGCGATGTGGTCCTTGTAGTACGCAATGAAATCGTCGGTCAGCCGGTCGATATCGGCGACGCTCATGACCCGGCCCTCGAGTTCCAGGCCGCGCTCGATCAGCTTGCGTGCGCCGGCCCCGATCATCGTGCGCGCCGATGCAACCGGTACGAGCGGCAGCCCCTCGCGTTGAAGCACGAAATTCAACGCCCCAACCAGGTCGGGGGCCGTATCGACGAGGGTGCCGTCGAGATCGAAAACGATAAGGGGGGAGATGGTCATGGCGGATCGCTAACGGGCGGGGCGGGATGATGCAAGGCCAAGGGGCGGGATTGGTCTCATGTCTGTCCGTTTTGGCCGTTTTTCGCCCGCAAGGCCGTATCCACCGCTGTGGAAACCGCGCTATATGCCTCGCGTTCCATGGGAGCGGAACGTCGAGGGCGATGATGTCGATGGACGATCTGAAAAGACAGGCTGCGGCGCGTGCGGTCGAGCAGGTGCGGGACGGCATGAAGCTGGGACTCGGGACAGGCTCTACTGCCAAGCATTTCGTCGAACTGCTCGGAGAGCGTGTGCAGGCTGGCCTCAAGATTGTTGGCGTTCCGACCTCGGAAGCGACGCGTGCTGACGCCGAGCGCTGCGGGGTACCGCTCATCACGCTGGAGGAGGTCGATCGGCTCGACCTTACCGTGGACGGAGCCGATGAAATCGATCCGAATCTCGAACTCATCAAGGGCGGAGGCGGGGCGCTGTTGCGCGAGAAGATCGTCGCGGCGGCCTCTGACCGGATGATTGTCATCGCAGACGAGTCCAAGTGGGTCAAAACCCTGGGACGCTTTCCGCTGCCGATCGAAGTCGTTCCGTTTGGCTTCGGTGCGACGCGCCGGGCCATCGAGGCGGCTTTTGCGGAAAATGGCGTTTCCGGCCAAATGGATATTCGTAAGGCCAAGGACGGCCATGCTTTCGTCACCGATGGCGGCCACTGGATTGTCGATGCCCGCCTTGGGCAAATACTGGATTCCGCCAGATTGGCAATGTCACTGAATTCGATTCCGGGCGTGGTCGAACACGGTTTGTTTATCGGACTCGCACGGACGGCTGTGCTCGCTGGCCCCGAAGGTATTCGCGTTGTTGAACGGCGCTAGTGTGGTGCGCAATTGAGGAGAATTGAGATGAAGAAGTTTTCAAAGGTGTTGCTGGCAGCTGGCGCGGCGCTGGGCCTGATGCTGGGCAGCGCTATGGCGCAGGCCCCAAAACCGCCGTCCGCCGCCGCTCTCGGCTACGCCAAGGAAATTCTCGCGGCCAAGAATGTGAACGCAATTTATCAGGGCGCCGTTCCGGGCCTCGTCCAGCGGACCAAGGACGTTCTTCTTCAGTCCAACCTGAACTACCAGAAGGACCTCAACGAGGTCGCCGTGACGGTTGCGAAGGAATTGGCGGGCCGCGAAAAGGAAATCGGCGAAGAAATGGCGCGGATCTACGCCACGTCGTTCACCGAGCAGGAACTGAAAGAGCTTGCCGTATTCTACAAGTCGCCACTCGGCGCGAAAGTCATTGCGCAGGAGCCGGCGGCATTCAATCAGGCGCGCCAATATATGGACCAGTGGGCGCAGAAATTTGCCGAGGAGATCAACGGCAAGTTTCGTGCTGAAATGAAGAAGCGCGGCAAAGAGATCTAAGCAGCACGGGATACTTCGGATGGCCGATATGAACGTCGACCTTTTTGTGATTGGCGGTGGCTCCGGTGGCGTACGCGCGGCCCGGATCGCCGCCGGTTACGGAGCAAGTGTTCTGGTTGCCGAAGAATACCGCATGGGCGGCACCTGCGTGATCCGCGGCTGCGTGCCCAAGAAGCTGATGGTCTATGCTTCCCATGTCCGTCACGAACTGGATGACGCCGCCGGTTTCGGCTGGACCATTCCACCGGCGACATTCGACTGGCCGACCCTGATCGCCAATAAGGACAGGGAAATTGCCCGGCTTGAGGCGGCGTACACCTTCAACGTCGAAAAGGCTGGCGCGAAAATTCTAAAGGCGCGCGCGACGTTCGAGGATGCACACACGTTGCGCCTTTCGACAGGCGAGAGCGTCAGAACAAAATATGTTCTCATCGCTACCGGCGGCGCGCCAAACCACGGCGAGGCCATCCCGGGTATCGAACATGTGATTTCGTCCAACGAGGTGTTCCACCTCCCGAAATTTCCGAAGCGGATCGTGATTCAGGGTGGCGGTTATATCGCGCTGGAATTCGCCTGTATCTTCGCCGGACTTGGCGCTGACGTCACCGTCATCTATCGCGGTGAAAATATCCTGCGCGGCTTCGACGACGACGTACGAAAGCACGTCCGCAGCGAAATGGAAAAGTCCGGCATCACGGTGCTGACGGGCTGCATCGTCACCAAGGTCGATAAGCATGGCGAAGCGTTCACAGCGCATCTGTCGAACGGGTCGAGCATCGCTGCCGATCAGGTGATGTTTGCCGTCGGTCGGCACCCGAATGTCAAAGGTCTCGGGCTTGAGAAGGCTGGCGTTGCCCTTAATCCGGTGAACGGGGGAATAGCGGTCGACGGTTTCTCACAGACCAATATCCCGCATATCTACGCCGTGGGTGACGTTACGCACCGGCTCAACCTGACGCCGGTCGCGATCCGCGAAGGGCACGCATTCGCCGACACGGTGTTCGGCAATCGGCCGACGCGCGTCGACCATGCGGATATTCCTACCGCAGTTTTCACGCAGCCTGAGGTCGGCACGGTTGGACTGAATGAGGCCGAGGCGCGGGCGCAATATACCCACGTCGACATCTACAAGACCGATTTCCGCTCACTGAAATCGACGCTGTCGGGAAGCGAGTCGCGGATCATGATGAAACTGATCGTCGATGCCTCGACCGATCGCATCCTCGGCTGCCATGTCGTGGGGCCGGAAGCGGGCGAACTGATACAGATCGTCGGCATCGCCGTGAAAATGAAAGCGACCAAGGCCGATTTCGACGCCACCATGGCGGTTCACCCGACTGCGGCGGAAGAGCTTGTGACCTTGCGGACCCCAAGTGCACGCCACGTCCGCCAGGCTGCGGAGTAGCCGTCCCGGTCGGGCTCAGCCAAGCGGCCAGCCGAAAAATCCCGCCAAAACCGGCGCGCGGCCTGCCAAGGCAGTCCTGCCCGAGCCGGCAAGTCCCTGATCCGTCATGCCGATTTGCAACTGGCAAGACCGGGACCACCTGTGTATAACCCGGCGCTATCACGCGATTGTCGTTTCCTGAGGAGTTTCAGTCATGTCCGAGCGGTGGACGCCCGACAGCTGGCGCAAGAAGCCAGTTATGCAAGTGCCGGATTATCCCGATGCAAAAGCGTTGGCCGATGTCGAGGCGCAGCTTGCAACGTTTCCGCCGCTGGTTTTTGCAGGTGAAGCGCGCAACCTGAAGAAATCGCTGGCCCGCGTCGCGGCCGGTGAAGCCTTCCTG
>JAGVII010000757.1 GCA_020056155.1 Afipia sp. | reverse complement strand
TGCTCTTCCGATCTCCTTACAACGTCACCGAGGACGCCGACCTCGGCTTCCGGCTCGCACGATTCAGATATCGCTGCGTGATGTTTCCATCGACAACCTACGAGGAGGCTCCCGCGCGGTTCCGCTCATGGCTACGCCAGCGCTCGCGATGGATGAAGGGATGGATGCAAACGTGGAGCGTGCATATGCGCTCGCCGCGCCAACTTTGGCGCGACGCCGGGGCGGGCGGCTTTTTCACCCTCAACATCATTGTCGGCGGAAATGTCCTGACAGCACTCGCGCATCCGTTCCTGCTTGGCGAACTTCTGGTGCGGGGGGTGATGAGCGCTTTTGACGACAGCGTCGCGTCGTTCTTTGCGAAGCCATTCATCGAGCTCTATCTCGCGACGATCGCGGCGGGCTATCTGACCACCATCGCAATCGGGCTGATCGGATTGGCGAAGCGGAATTTGCTTGGGGAAGCGTGGGTTCTGGTCCTCACGCCGGTCTATTGGGTCTGCTTATCGATCGCGGCGTGGCGCGCGCTCTATCAACTTCTGGTCGAGCCTTACCACTGGGAGAAAACAGAACATGGCCTCGCGCAGCATTCGCGAATCGCTTCGCAGCGTCGAGCCGAAACAGGTGAACGGCGGAGACAAGCAGCTCAGAGATAGCGCTTGAGATCGGTCGCGGCTTCTTCAGGCGTACGCTTCAGGTTGAACGGACGTACGAAGTTTCCTTTACGGTCCATCAGATAGATCAGCGCGGTGTGATCCATCGTGTAGTCGCCGTCCTTCAGCGGGATCTTCTTGGCATATACCCGATAGGCCGAAATCACCTTGGCGATTTCGGCCGGGCTGCCGGTCAATCCCTTCAGATGCGGATCGAAACTCGAGATATAATCCTTCATCACGGCCGGCGTGTCCCGTTCGGGATCGACGGATACAAAGTATGCGTTCACCTTGCCGGCGTCCGGTCCCATGGCACGCAGGACCTCGGACATTTCGAACAGCGCGGTCGGACACACGTCGGGGCAATGCGTGAAGCCGAAGAAGATGATCGTCGGTCGGCCGACGAGGCTCTTTTCAGTCACCGCTTGTCCAGCCTGGTCGGTCAGACGAAACGGGCCACCGATCGCCGCCGGCGTTGCGGCGCCGCGCAGACCGCCCATCAGCCACAGTGTCACCAGCAGCCCGATCGCGAGACTGGCGGCAAACGCGGCGATAATCACGAGCGGCCGGGTCGTCCTGTCCATCGCAAATCCGTTCCTTGAGCCTTTTGCAGGCGGTCTGGCCGAAGGGCTGGCCGCTTGTTCCGAGTTGGGCATGGGATAGAGCGCGCAGCCGACACGAGCAAGCGCCGCGCCCGTATGTCTGATCACATGACTGGGAGCAAGAGGCTGTTCGGTCGCAGGTTTTTGGCGTTAGCGGCGGCGCGCGGAAGCCTGTGCGTCCATATAGCACGGACGGTACATGCTCGCGAGTTCGCGGCCGCGAAGGAAGATCATGCGCCGCTTCAAACCGCCGCGCCGGGAAATCCAGCTGCGGATCGATGCCGGATACATATCATAGAGCATCCGGGTTGCTTCGCGATTCGTCACCGGCCGGCCCCGCGCGCCAAAATCCCACGCCGCATGGAATCCGAGGCTGGCCCGCGACGTCACGCAAATCTTGTCGTGCGGAACGGCGCCCAGCACGATGGTGCAGGCTGATGCACACAGGCCGTCGATCACCACGGTCTCGCCCGAGCCCTTGAGGCCTTGGTACTTGTCGACATAAGTCCCGATCCGGCCGCCACGGTCTTCGGAAATCCGAACCACAGCATGACTGGCGCCAACTCCGCCCAGGAGAAGGACTGCCGCAAGAAACCCCGTCACAATCTTCATTGCCGGCCCCGTCGCCCCCTGCCTGTATCGATCGGGGCATTGTCAGCGTGTTGCGAGTCCGGTTTTTTGTCCAGATCGCCTTGCGACGCGGAAGCGGATTCTACCGCAGTGTTGCTGGCTTGCTGCACTTGCACCGAACGATCCCGAATCGGAACATGACAGCGTGGTCCATTGCACGACCGAAGGTCGGCCCTTGACCGAATTTCCGTTGACCGGACTTCACGTGCCGCGTTTCTATCCACCGGGCTGAGGGAACAAACATGGCGAACGATGCGGACGTGATTGTCGTCGGTGCGGGGCTGGCGGGTCTTGTGGCGGCGACCGAACTGGCTGACGCCGGCAAGCGCGTGATCGTAGTCGATCAGGAAGGCGAACAGAATCTCGGTGGGCAGGCCTTCTGGTCACTCGGCGGACTGTTTCTTGTCGATACCCCCGAGCAGCGCCGGCTCGGCATCAAGGATTCCCACGATCTGGCGTTGCAGGACTGGATGGGAACTGCGGGTTTCGACCGCGACGAAGATCATTGGCCGAAGAAATGGGCTGAAGACTATGTCGCCTTCGCGGCCGGCGAGAAACGCGGCTGGCTGCAGGCGATGGGACATCGAATATTTCCCGTGGTGGGTTGGGCCGAACGCGGTGGTTATGACGCCATGGGACACGGTAATTCAGTGCCGCGCTTTCATGTCAGTTGGGGCACCGGCCCCGGCGTCGTGGAACCGTTCGAGCGGCGTGCCCGCGAACATGCCAAGACCGGACGCATCGCTTTCAAGTTCCGTCACCGCGTCGATGCACTCAGCATGACGGGCGGCGCGGCGACCGGCGTGAGCGGTAAAATCCTGGAGCCGTCGTCCGAACCGCGTGGCGTCAGTTCGTCGCGCACCGAGACTGGCGACTTCACGCTCAAAGCGCAGGCCGTGATCGTTGCCTCAGGCGGCATCGGCGGCAACCACGATCTGGTCCGCGAAAACTGGCCGAAGCGTCTCGGCACCCCGCCCAAGCACATGGTGACCGGCGTTCCAGCCCATGTCGATGGCCGCATGATCGGCATCACCGAAGCCGCCGGCGCGCGCCTGATCAATCGCGACCGCATGTGGCACTACGTCGAAGGGGTCCATAACTGGAACCCGATCTGGCCCGGCCACGGCATCCGCATCCTTCCGGCGCCGTCGTCGATGTGGTTCGACGCGATTGGCAAGCGCCTGCCCTCGCCGCTCTATCCCGGCTACGACACGCTGGGTCAGCTCGATTACATCATGAAGACCGGCTACGACTATTCGTGGTTCATCCTGACCCAAAGCATCATCAAGAAGGAATTCGAGCTGTCGGGCTCGGAACAGAATCCGGATCTGACCGGCAAGAGCTGGCGCATGACCATCCGCCGCGCTTTCAACAAAGGCGCACCCGATCCCGTCGAAGCTTTCAAGGCGAAGGGTGTCGACTTCATCGTC
>JAGVII010000554.1 GCA_020056155.1 Afipia sp. | reverse complement strand
GCGTGTATCGACTGGGTCATCGGGGTATAGCGTAGCCTGGTAGCGCGGCAGTTTTGGGTACTGCAGGTCCGAGGTTCGAATCCTCGTGCCCCGACCATCTACAACATTGAATCTGCTCAGTTTTCCCAAAGCGATTCTGACGCGATTCTGACAGCCGGTTCTTACGGCGTTCTCCGCAAAGATCTGTTCGTTTTCCCCGCCCCAACGCGCAGCCGCCGCGCACCTGGTCGCGGGCTTTTGGCGTTCGTTGCGTGCGAGTTCCCCCTCACATCCAACCAGGACGTCCGATGAAAAACCCTATCCCGAGGTCCGCCCTCGAGCATCACATTGCCTTCGTCGGAAAGACCGGCAGCGGCAAAACTGGTTCGGCCAAGAGCGGCATTATCGAGCCCGCGCTCGAGGCCGAGGAGCGCGTTTGCGTGATCGATCCGACCGGCGCCTGGTGGGGCCTTCGCCTCAACGCCGACGGCAAGAGCAAGGGCCTGCCGATCTACGTCTTCGGCGGCGACCATGGCGACTATCCGCTCCTGGGCACCCAGGGCGAAATGATGGCCGAGGCGATCGGCGGCTCGAATACGCCGGCCATCCTGGACACCACCAAATTGAAGACGTCCGAGCGCATGCGGTTCTTCACTGATTTTGCGGACACGATCTTGCGCGTGAATCAGGGACCGCTGCGCCTGGTGATTGATGAGTGCCATCTATTCGCCCCTCAGGCGGGCAGCCGCGGCTCCGGCGCGATGCCGGACATGCTGCACGCCGCGAACAATCTGATCAGCCTCGGCCGATCGCGCGGGCTCCGGATCGTGCTGATCAGCCAGCGCCCTGCGAAGGTCCACAAAGACAGTCTCACCCAGGTCGAGTCGCTGGTCGCCATGCGCCTGATCGCGCCGCAGGATCGTAAGGCCGTCGAAGAATGGATCGCCGACCAGGCTGATAAGGAAACCGGCAAGGAAATCATATCGTCGCTACCGAGCCTCAAGAACGGCGAGGCGTGGGTATGGTCACCAGAAGCGAACTTCCTCAAGCGCGTCGTCTTCCCGCTGCCGAAGACCTACGACAGCAGCAAGGTGCAGGGCACCGGCAATGCGGCGAAACGTCTCTCGCCGATCGACCTTGAGAAACTGCAGGCGAAGTTCGCCAAGGTCAAAACCGATGCCGAAGCCAAGGATCCGAAGGCGCTGCAGAAGCGCGTCGCCGAACTCGAGGCGCAGATCCGCAGATCGACGTCGACGCCGACGGCGCCCGCGATCGACAAGAACGCTGTCGCTACAGCCGAGGCGCGCGGCCGCGCGATCGGCAAGGTCGAAGGCTATGCGGAGGGCGTGAACGACGTCACGGCTGCTTGGCGCGAACTGGCGGGCGGCATTTTGGCGTCGATCAAGATCGCCACGACGACGCTTGAGACTTCCGACAAGCGCATGCAGGCCGTTCTCGAACGTGCCACCAAAAAACACGTCAAGGCGGCAACGAAGGAAGCTGCCAAGAAATCGGGCTCGCCGGCGGTAGCACCCCCGCCTCCCGCCCCGCCGCGCGCGGCGGTTTCCCCAGCGCCGCGCGCATCATCACCGGCTGCGGCGAGCGGTGATGGATCTCTTACTAATCCCCAGGCTCACCTTCTGCGCGCGCTGGCCTGGTGGCTGCAAATGGGTCATCCGCAGCCGTCGCGCAGCCAGCTCGCCGCGATCGCAGGCTGGAAGGTCGGCGGCAGCAACATGCGCGGACGCCTCAGCGAGTTGTCCTCGGCCGGGCTCATCCACTATCCGGCGTCTGGCGTCGTGGCCCTGACGGAAACCGGCCAAGCGGCCGCGCCGGCGCCGGACATGAGCGCGACGCTAGTCGACAGCATCAAAGCCATGCTGACGAACCCGCAGCTGCAGCTTTTCAACCATTTGCTGCAATCCGGCGCGACGCCCATCACGCGCGAAGATCTCGCCGGCGCCGTCGGCTGGGAGCCCACCGGCAGCAACATGCGCGGACGCCTCAGCGAGCTCAGCGCGATCGAGGTCATTTCCTATCCAGGCAAAGGAATGGTCGCGTTGCAGGAATGGGTGGTCGCATGAGCCGGCGAAATAAGAACCAACTGGCGCTCGCAATTCGCCGGTTTGCTGTTCGTGCTGACGGCTTCGAAGCCAATATCCAGGCGGCGACGCCGGCAGCCGCGAAGTACGAGCTCTATAAGCGACTTCGCGAGGCGGGCTACTGCGGTGACTTCCGCGATTTCGTCCATCGATTGCCAACGGTTGTGGAGCTGGTGCGATGACGGCCGCGCTCCCCCGCCTCGAGCTCGACCCGACGCCGTCAGACTTCGACGAAGCTGTGATCCTGATCGACGGCCACGAGGAAGAAACCATCCGGTTCGAATGCACCGGCGCGGCCGAGCTCGCCGCGCGCCTGGCGGCGATCGCCAACGGCCACGCCGAAACAACGAAGGCCCTCACCGCAGCGATGCACGCGCTGCGCAGCTATCAATTCAGTAATGCGTCCCCCGAGCTCGCGGAGTCGACCGCCGACTATTGCGAGCAGATCCTCAAGCAACAATCCGGAGCCGCAGCATGACCACGATCGCCGCTACATTCGCGCGCCACCAGGCGCTGCACGATGAAATCGCCAAATCGCACCCGTCCCTCATCCGCGGCATGGTCTGGTGCCGGCATTGCAACAAATCGCGCCGCGTAGATCCCGCAGAATGCCTGCGCTCCGGCTGGCCGAAGTGCTGCAAGGGCACCACGATGTCGATCGAGAAGCCCGCGCCGGTGAAGCCGTGAACCGGAAACAGCGCCGCGCCGATAGAAAGCTCTCCCGCGATGCTACGCCCGAGGAGATTTTCCCCGGCGAGCATGGACCTGCCCAGGCAGAAGTCGCGCGCACTATGCAGACCGTCCTATCGGTGCTGCGCGACGCCTTCGGTCCCAACTATGACATCACGCTTCTCGTCGGCGAACGAGACGTTCCGCCTGATCAAAACAGACTGCCTCGCTTCAATTACGCGTCGACGGGATCGCGCGAGGACATGCTCGCGGTACTCGACGCTTTTGTCCTGAAGAATCGGCAGGCTGGCCCGAAGCTAGACAAGATCAATGAAGCGCCGCCAACGGAATCAAAGCAATGAAGGCGGTCACAATCTGGCAGCCTTGGGCCTCCCCGATCATGATCGGCGCCAAGCCCTACGAATTTCGACCGAAGAGTTATCTTCGGTACGTTGGTGCCCCGGCGATCGGCGAGCGCGTCGTCATTCACGCTGGCATGCGACCGGTCAGGCGGTCCGAAATAGAGGATTTGCTGGTTCGCCTCGGCACCGAGGAAGACACCACAGGATTAACCTCAGGCGCGCGGCCATTGCTGGTGCGAGTTCTCGAGGCGCATAAGTGTCGCCTTCTGCCGTTGGGTTGCGGTTTGGGCACAGCGGTGCTCGGGAGGCCGCGCAACGCTGGGGAGCTATTCGGCGGCCAGATTGCCGACAGTGATCGGCAAGCAGCGGATAGCGGTGCCTTCAACTGGGCGTGGCCAATGAACTCGATCGAGAGGTTTGAGGCGCCGATTCCCCAGCGTGGCGCCCAGGGATTTTGGCAATGGCCGGTAAGTCTCGAGGCGTGACGCTATCCGCACCCACGACCGGCTGTTGTTCCCACGTGGGATCCCGCAACATTTAGGACTGTTTGCCTAGCGCCTCGAGCTGCGCTTGAATAAAGGCATGGGTGGTAGCCGCAGAAATGACAACGATCGTCGCCGCGTCGCCGGGATCATCGAAAACCCGGACGTCGTCGTGGCCGAGGCCGAGCGCCGGCGCTGCATCGAATCCGTGAAGGCCTACAACCTGCAGCTCAAGGCATGGCACGAGGCCGAGCCCTGCCCGTCCATGGGTGTGGCCTGCATCGCTGGCTTTGGCTGGATGGAGGTTTACTGCGGCGGCTGCCGCCAGGTCGCGTCGATCGACCTAGCATCGCTCAACGTCCATCCGTTGACAAAGGTGGTCAACATCGCCGCGCGCCTGCGGTGCGAGCGGTGCCGTGGCAATGGGCCGACCGCGAAGATCCTCGAGCTCAAGGCAGCCCCGCCGGAAACCGTCGCCGATCGGTACAGGCGGAGATGGCAAGCAGCAAACGGTGGCGAGAGCGCCTGACCGGAACCAATCCGCCGGCCGAGGCTTGAATCGCGGTTCGTGTTGCGTGGAGTTGCGTTGTGCCTGCTCGAAAGCGGTTTGAGCCGCCGATCCCGGTGCCGAACGGGCGATCGCTGCGAACGATCGGCGAAGCCGTCAACTACATCGAGAAGCTTCCCAAATCAGAGCAATCGGCCACAGAGTGGCAAGACGCCATGCGCGCGCTGATCGTTGTCATCGAAGGGGACGGCCCCGCGATGTTCGCCCGGATGGGCATCACCAGGGCGCTAAACCGCAACCAGCCGCCGAAAGCGCTGCCCAGGACGAAAAGAGAGCGCCCATGGATGCGACGAAAGCCCGTCTGATACTGCGCGGCAGATACATCGGAAAGCCCCATGGCCCGCCTGTCGACGAGGCGGAGCATTTCATCAAATGCGCCGCGTGCGGCGCCTGGATCGACTGCCGGGATCTCGGCGCGGTCTTCGATCATGAAGGGCCGATGCCTCACCCTGACCAGCCACATTGACGAGATTCGCCAAGCCATCGCAAAGGCTTGAAACGAACAATTAACCGATCAATGGAAGGTTCTGGCACTCACAGTCTGAGAGTGCCAATGAGCCACGCTGCCACCAAACCGGCACCGATGTCCGAAAAGAGGATCGCGGCCAAGCGCCTCGAGCTCTGTACCGAACTCGTCGGTATTCACAAAAAGCACGAAACCGTCTTCGCCAGGATCGACGAGATCAAGGCCGAGCTCAAGACGATGGCGACCGACGCAGGCGCGAACTTCAAAGAGACGATTCCCGGCAAAGGCACGGTGTACGTTGCCGGCGAAAAGGAAGGCTCGTTCAAGGGCGACTTCCCCATTCTGCAGGTCGACGCTTGGAAAGGCCTCAAATCGGCGCAGCAGGACAAGCTGCTCGAGTCGGGCGTGGTGAAGATCGAGGCCCAATATGGCGGCAAGTATTACGGCGCCGTCACCGTCAAACTTTTCTGAAACAACAGCGCAGGAGCTGCTCATGATCTCGCCGTCGATCGGACGCATTGTCTGGTTTCACCCGCACATCAGCGAGCGCGATCCGAATGCGCAGCCGCTGGCCGCAATCGTTGCCAAGGTGCTGAGCGATCGCGCCGTGAACCTGGGCGTCTTCCGCGGCGATGGCACCACGTTCGCCATGCAGAACGTCTCGCTGCTGCAGGATGGTGACGAGATCGATCTCGATCAGCCGTTCTGTGAATGGATGCCCTTTCAGAAGGGCCAGGCGGCGAAGACCGAGGCGCTGCAGGCGCAGGTTTCCACCGGCGCCGACCAGAAATCCCAGGGCGGCCCGGCCGAACTCACCGGCCGACTCGCCAATCACACGGTCGCCGCCCCCGCG
>JAGVII010000752.1 GCA_020056155.1 Afipia sp. | reverse complement strand
GTGGGCGAGGCGAATTCGGCGGCGCAGGTGTCGATGCGCTTGAACACCGGGCGCACGTTCAGCGCACGGCGCGCGGCTTTCACCTCGGCTTCGGTTTTGCCGGCGAGCACCGCAAGGCGCGCATCGGAGAAGCCCATGGCCTTCAGCGTCCGCATGCCGTGGGCATGGCCGGGCAGGCCGTGCGTCCTGACCTTGTTTTCCATCTCGACGATGCCGCGCATCTCCGCGAGGAACCACGGATCGATCTTGCACGAGGTGAAGATCTCCTCGTTGGTCCAGCCGAGCCGCATCGCCTGCGCGACCTGCAACAGCCGGTCGGGCGTCGGCGTGCCGAGGGCTGCGCGCACCGCGTTCTTGTCGTCGCTCTGGCCGAGGCCTTCGATCTCGATTTCATCGAGACCGGTCAGGCCGGTTTCGAGCCCGCGCAGCGCCTTCTGCAAGCTCTCCTGGAAGGTGCGGCCGATCGCCATGACTTCGCCGACCGACTTCATCGACGTGGTCAGGGTGGTCGAGGCGCCGGGGAATTTCTCGAAGGCAAAACGGGGGATCTTGGTGACCACGTAATCGATGGTCGGCTCGAACGAGGCCGGTGTCGCACCCCCGGTGATGTCGTTGGCGATCTCGTCCAGCGTGTAGCCGACGGCGAGCTTCGCCGCGACCTTGGCGATCGGGAAACCGGTGGCTTTCGAGGCCAGCGCCGAGGAGCGCGACACGCGCGGGTTCATCTCGATGACAACCATGCGGCCGTCGGCCGGGTTGACGCCGAACTGCACGTTCGAACCGCCGGTCTCGACGCCGATCTCGCGCAGCACCGCCAGCGAGGCGTCGCGCATGATCTGGTATTCCTTGTCGGTCAGCGTCAGGGCAGGGGCGACGGTGATGGAGTCGCCGGTGTGCACGCCCATCGGATCGAGGTTTTCGATCGAGCAGACGATGATGCAGTTGTCGTTCTTGTCGCGGACAACCTCCATCTCGTATTCCTTCCAGCCGAGCACCGATTCTTCGATCAGCACTTCGTTGGTCGGCGAGGCATCGAGGCCGCGCTCGATGATGTCGAGAAATTCTTCCCGGTTGTAGGCGATGCCGCCGCCGGTGCCGCCCATGGTGAACGAGGGGCGGATGATCGCGGGCAGCCCGATTTCGGACAGCGCCATCATGGCCTGGCCCAGCGCATATTCCTGATAGCGCTTGCGGCGGTCGCCTTCGTGCAGCACCCACTGGCGCTCGTGCTCGGCCAGCGCCTCGCCGGAGAGCTTTTCCTTCTCGGCCTGATGCTGGTCGCGATACTGCTTCTTCAGCGCGGAGGCGTTGGCGAGCCGCGACTTCGGCGTTTCGAGGCCGATCTTGGTCATGGCCTCACGGAAAAGCTGGCGGTCTTCCGCCTTGTCGATGGCGTCGGCGGTGGCGCCGATCATTTCGACGTCGAATTTTTCCAGCGTGCCCTGACGGCGCAGCGACAGCGCGCAGTTCAGCGCGGTCTGGCCGCCCATGGTCGGCAGCAGCGCGAAGCCGCCCGGAATGACGTGGCGTTCCTTCTCGATGATCTTGGCGACGATTTCCGGCGTGATCGGCTCGATATAGGTCGCGTCCGCCAGCTCCGGGTCCGTCATGATGGTGGCCGGATTGGAGTTGACCAGAACGATGCGATAGCCCTCTTCGCGCAGCGTCTTCACGGCCTGGGTGCCGGAATAATCGAATTCGCAGGCCTGGCCGATCACGATGGGGCCAGCGCCGATGATGAGGATCGTCGAGATGTCTGTACGTTTAGGCATTAAGTCTCACGGCAGGAATTTGGGCACAAAAAAAGGGCGCGCATCCGCGCGTCCCTCGAGCCAAGCGCCAGGTTGCCCTCGCGCGCGCCGTGTCTTTAGACCAGATTCCGTGATGGTGAAAGGCCTTAAAGCCGCGATCAACTGCGAATTTCGGGCAGTTTCCGGGGCTTGCGGCCCGCGTGACCGCGGACCAGAGAATTTGGAGGCCCAGCCTGGATTTGAACCAGGATGTGAAGCGTTTGCGGCGCCTCCGCGTAGACTTTCCGCCACCGGGCCATGGCAGGAGACTACCGCGCTGTTACGCGGAGTCCACGAGGGGCTCGGTTTAACCTTAATGTGCGCAGTTGTATCGATTCAGGTGCGCGGTGTTGCGACGAAGGTCATGCGCGCGGGATTGTAGCCGACGTTCGTATTGGCGCGCTTCGCCTCAAAGCCCGCGGCTTGCAGCTTCGCCAGCATGTCGGTTTCGCCGTAACGCTGCAGCCCGATGCTTTTGCGCAATTGCCAGTAGTCTGACAGCGCGGTGCGGGCGAGCCCCCACAATGCGTCGGTCAGAAAACCGTTTTTGGCTGCTAGCCTGAGCAGCGCCAGCACGTCGGTCGCAGCCCCGACTTCGGGGCGCAGGATGTCCCCCAGCACCAGCCTGCCGTTGGGTTTCAGCACACGGCGCATCAGGGCGAGCGCCGCATCGAGTTCGGCCGGAGTCATGTACTGCGCCACCGAAATCATCACGGCGAGATCCACCGACCGGTCCGGCAATTGCTGAAGGTCATCGAGCGAGCGGACCACGATTTTGGGGTTCGGGCCGAACCGGGCGTTGAGGCGTCCGCGCACCCCGGGAGCGGGCTCGGCGAGGATCAGCTTTCCGCATGCCGCGGCGACCTGCGCGGCGAACAGCGCCTCGCCGCAGGAATAGTCCAGCACCACGGC
>JAGVII010000783.1 GCA_020056155.1 Afipia sp. | reverse complement strand
GGCTCGTCCAGCAACAGGATATCGGGATCGAGCACCAGCGTGCGGATCAGCGCCACGCGCTGCCGCATGCCGCCCGACAGCATTTTCGGATAGGCCTTCTCGAAGCCGGACAGGCCGAACGTGCTGAGATATTCGCGCGCCGTATCGAGCGCCAGTTTCGGGTCGACACGCTTGGTCTCAAGCCCGAGCAGGACGTTGTCGAGCACCGTGAGCCACGGAAACAGAAGATCTTTCTGCATCATGTAGCCGACGCGGCCGCGCAAGCTGTCGATCTCCTGGCCGCGATAAAGCATCATGCCGTCGTCCGGATCGACCAGACCGGCGATGATGTTGAACACTGTCGTCTTGCCGCAGCCGCTGGGACCGATGATGCTCACGAAATCGCGTTCGTGAATGTCGAAAGTCAGACCATCGAGAACCTGGGTTGCTTCCTGCTTGCCGGGAAAGCTCTTGCGAATGCCGTTTAAGCGAAGTTGAACTTTAGGCGAACTCATCACATCTCCTTCGTCCCCGAGTTCTCTAAGCAACTGGCATGCCAAGAGCGTAACGGCAGTGAAGAAGCACGTTGCAAGCAATAGACCCGGAGGTTCCAACAACAGGACGGTCCGCGATTGCACGTGATGAAGGCACTTGGCGATTTATTCGGCGCGGTGGCCGTGCACCGTCACAGGGCGACCGGCCCAGCGCCGTTTTTCAGGTGGGGCTGGCAAGGGATGGTGACGATGATGACGTTTACCGTCGTTTTCGGTCCGCCGTTGACGGTATTTGATCGCGGCCGGAGATCCGAATTTACCCGGAATTATGCCGTTGGTGGTTAGGTCGGGAACTCGTTTCCACGATCCAGGACTGAATATGAGCATCACCGGTCTCGATGACGCCGGACACAAGCGGGGCATGGCCGGGCGGCTTCTCGGCCATGTGCCGGCGTGGTTGTGGTTCGGCGCGGGCCTTCTGCTGCTGTTCGTGATCGGCGGCAACCGCGCGCTGCAGGACGCCGACACGTACTGGCAGATCGTGGTCGGACAATGGATCATCGATCATCGCGCGTTGCCCACCGTCGATATCTATTCGTTCACCAAGGCCGGCGAGCCCTGGATCTCGTCGTCATGGCTGGCGCAGGTGCTTTATGCCGCGTCGTATTCCGCGCTCGGCTGGGCCGGGCCGGTGGTTCTCGCAGGACTTGGAACGGCGGCAGCGTTCGCGCTGCTGGCGCAGATCTTGTCCCGGCGCTTTGCCGCGACGCATGCGATCATCGTCGCGATGGCGGCGGTCGTGCTGTCCGCACAGCACTTTGTCGCGCGTCCGCATCTGCTGGCGCTGCCGGTGATGGTGGCGTGGGTTTCCGGTCTGGTGAACGCGAGCGACGAGCGCAGGGCGCCGTCGTTCTGGCTGCTGCCGCTGATCGTGCTGTGGACCAATCTGCATGGCGGCTTCGTGCTGGGGCTGGCGCTGATTGCGCCGTTCGCGCTCGATGCGGTGTGGAACGCGAATGCGCCGCAGCGCGTGTCGCTGGTGCTGCGCTGGGCGGCGTTCGGCCTGTGCGCCGTGGCCGCAAGCTGGATCACGCCCTACGGCTGGAATTCGCTGCTGGCCGCGCGCCGGATTCTCGATCTCGGCAACGCCATGGCGCAGATCCCCGAATGGCAGCCGGCGGATTTCAGCAGTATCGGCCCGTTTGAGATATGTCTGTTGGCGGCGCTTGGGTTCGTGCTCTGGCGCGGCATCGTGCTGTCGCCGCCGCGAATCCTGCTGGTGCTCGGGCTGCTGCACATGGCGCTGTCGCACAATCGCAATATCGAAGTGTTCGCGCTGCTGGCGCCGCTGGTGCTGGCGAAGCCCTTGTCTGTGCAATTCGGCCGCAGCGATATCGAGCACGGTTCGCGCGGCATCGCGGGCATCGTTGCCGTCATGCTCGCAACAGCGCTAGCGATCTGGGTCTTCACTGCGCGCCATGCGTTCACGCCGATGGTCGTTCAGACACCCGCAGCCGCGGTCGATGTGCTGAAGCAACACAAGGCAGAGCGCATCCTGCACAATGCGGGCTTCGGCGGCTATCTCATCACGCGGGGCATCCCGGTGTTCTTCGATGGCCGCGGCGAACTGTACGGCGATGATTTCCTGGTCAGGACGTTCGATGCGCTCGCGCTCAAGAACGTCGGTTCATTCCTCGGTCTGCTCGAGACTTACAGGATCGACGCCACGCTGCTGACGCCGGATACGCCGGCAGCCGGGCTGCTCGATCGTCTCGATGGCTGGCAGCGTATCTACGCCGACGAGGTGGCCGTGGTCCACATCCGCAAGCCGGGCGGCGGCGCCGATTCCAGACTCAAGCCTGCCGACGGTGCGCGGCAATGAGAACACGGACGATCGAAATAAAGCCGGCTTCAAACTGAAGCCGGGACTCTGATTTTGCGGAATTTCAGATCGTCATTGCGAGGAGCGTAGCGACGAAGCAATCCAGTTCTTTAAGAAGGGATTGCTTCGCTTTTTTCATAGCGACGTTTAATGACGGTGACGCCGATGCTTGCGCGGAATTTCCCGGGCGTTGGCGTCGAACAATGTGATGCCTGCCGGTTGCGCGCTGGCCTGCTGGCGCGGCAGCAATCCCTGACGCTTGGCGGCGTAGTAATAGCCGCCGGCATAGTAGGCGACTGCGCGGTTGTGATTGCCGCCCGCGGCGCGATAGGCGCCCGCGAGATACTTCACCGCGTAGGTCAGATTGGTGTCGGGATCGAGCAGGCCTTGGGCGGTGCCGGTGTAGCCGACGCCACGCGCGGTCGCGAGCTTGATCTGCATCATGCCGTAGTTGCCCTTGCTGACAGCGCGCGGATTGTAACGGCTTTCGCGCACGATCACGCGATGCACGAGTTCTGCGGGAACGCCGTTCGCGGCCGCGTGGCTTGCCACCATGGCCTCGTAGTTGGCGCGCTGTGCGCTGGCGGGATGAATCAGCATCATCGCCGTTGCAGCGGCGAGCAAAATTCGTTTCATGATGTCTGTCCTCAGCGAATACTTGAAAACGGGTCCAGCGTGGAACGCGATGCCAACGCAACGAACGGCCCGGCTCAACGGCAGCGGGCGTGTGACGGTTCCGTGACCGGCAAATGTGGAGAGAAAGTGACGGGGGAATTAGTGGCTCAACACCAATAGCTTACAGCCATGCGGATGCGGGGGCGAGCTATGCGGCCTCATTCACTCGGTTAACTACTGCAGGTTCGGCAGCGATGTCACAGCCACGCTGATCGAACCTTCGGCTTCGGCGATGATGCGCAGCGTATTTGAATCGAACGTGATGCTGCCGAGCCGCACGCTCGACACCGATGCATCGACGCGAATGCCTTCATCGTTTTTACGGAAGTCCGCGACGATGGCTGAAATTTTCTGCTGGGCGTTGGCCGCGAACGTTTTCAGGTCGATGGTGGCGCGTTGCTCCAGCGCGCTCTGGAGAAAGGGAATTGCGGGACGCGCGGCCGCCCCCAGCAGGCCGAATGCCGAATTGGATTCCACCGCGAGTTCGAGATCGGTCAGCCGCAGGATCTGCTGCTTCTGATCGAGCACCGGGCGGCCCCAAATGTGAATCGTCGCTTCGCCGCCGAGACCGAACCAGCTTGTTTTTTCCCTGGCGTTGACGAGCAGGGAGATCAGCAGCCGCTGACCGGCGGCGGCGACGTTCGCGCTTTTCACCGTGACGTCCACCGAGCCGCTGCCGTCTTCGGGAAACTTGCGGCCTTTCAGTTGCGTCTCCACGATCTTGTTCACTTCGGTGAAGGGCAGGTCGATCGGCACGCCGATGGCGATACGGCCGCGCTCGGGCGGCGGCATGATGTCGAGTGTCGCGGGGAACGGACAATCCGGCTTGGTTTCCGTGGGCAGTACCCGCGTCTCCGCCTGCAGGCCGAGCGTGAAGTTGACCGAATTGGTATCGATGCGCGGCTGGGCGGCCATCGCCCGCACCGGCCGCATTTCCAGCCACAGCGTCGGCATTCCCGCCGCCGCCGGCGGCAGCGGAATCGAGCGGCAAAGCTTGGCCCATTCGCGTCGCGCGTTCTGCTCAAGCGAACGGTCGTTGCGCAGCCGCGACTGCAATAGCGCCATCTGCTCGTTGACCGTCTTGTCGATCAGCGGCTTGACCTGCGCAGGCACCGCGACTTTCGCGCCTGCGATGGTGAGGCTGCTGTCGCCGAGCGTGACCTGCGCGGTCAGTTTCGGGTCGATGCGCCATTCGCGCAGGACTTCAGGACGTGAGGTGATCGCGACATTGCCGTGGATCGCGGCATTGGCATTCAACTGTTTGATATTCACGCTGCCGAGCTGCTTGACGGCGTTGCTGCCGAGCACGTTCCCCAGCGCATTGCCGAGCGCGGTGCCGCTCGCCGCCGACAACGAGCCGAGCACGGTCAGCTTGCCGTCGAGCGGTGTCGACAGCGACAGCGCGTTCTGCACGCCGGAGGCTGCGATCGGTCCGCGCGTCACGGTCCAGTTGATGTCGGCGTTCTGGAGAATCTGGCTGACGGGATTTTCCGCCTTGCCGCCGATGTTGCGCGGCGCGGCGCGATCGAGCCCGTCGCGCAGTGCTGCGATCGAAATGGAAATCGGCGTCAGGATTTCGGAATTGCGCGCCACCGGCGGCAGCGGCGGCAATTTCGCGAGCACCGGCTTCTCGACGGCGGCCGGCCAGAACAGGTTCATTGCATAAAGGCTGAGGGCGAACGATGCGACGAGCACCGCCAGTCCGAGCAGAACAAGTTTCAGGCGCATAACGACTCCGGCCGCATTGTGACAGCGATGCTACAGCCGGCGTTCGATGCACGCCACCCCGCGCCGGTCGGGAATTTCTGCCGGACCTTGCATTATCGGTGCACCGGGCACAGCACGAAAGGTTCAAAAACCGGCGCCGTCAGCCGTCGCGCGCGATCCGGCCGCCGGCAACGCGCCAGGCTTCGATGCCGCCCTGGATATGGCGGGCGCCGGTGAGCCCGGCCTCCTGCGCGGCCTGCACCGCCATCGCGGAGCGTTCGCCGAATGCGCAATAGAACAGCAGCTGATTGCTTGTTGACATACCGAGCTGGTGAAGGACGCCACCGGGCTTCACATTGTCTTCGAGCGCGGGATAGGGCGCGTGGAGCGAGCCCGGAATCACGCCGTGCTTTTCGCGCTCGCGGCGCTCGCGCAAATCGATCAGCACAACATCAGGCCGTCCGACAATGTCCCTGGCTTTCGCCGCCGTCACCGCCCAGCCGCGCCGCACGACTTCGTCCTGCGCCAGGCCCATATGAAGGTTCGCCGGAACGGCGACGTCCATCATCTTCGGATTGGGCAGGTGCAGGTTGTTCATGAGATCGATGTACTGATCGACCGACTTGACCTGAAGGCGCGGATTGCAGGCCTTCTCCTCGCCGATGGTCGACACGGTGTCGCCCTTGTAGTCGTGCGCCGGAAAGATCAGCGTCTGGTCCGGCAGCTTCAGCAGCCGCCCGAAAATCGATTCATATTGCGCACGTGGGTCGCCGTTCTGGAAATCGGTCCGGCCGGTGCCGCGAATGAGCAGCGTATCGCCGGTGAACACACGGTCGGGGAGAATGAAGCTGTAGGAATCGTCGGTGTGGCCCGGCG
>JAGVII010000400.1 GCA_020056155.1 Afipia sp. | reverse complement strand
TCGTACTCGCTCCTCTGATGGCCGAAGAACAGCCAGTTGCGGCCCGGCGCTTTCGTCGCCTGCCGGTCGTGCAGGAAGGCGCGAAACGGCGCGATGCCGGTGCCGGGGCCGATCATGATGATCGGCGTATTCGGGTCCTGCGGCAGGCCGAAGCCGTGGGCTTTCTGCACATAGACCCCAAGCTGGTCGCCCGGATTGATGCGTTCCGCCAGGAATGTCGAAGCAAGGCCCAGCCGCTTGCGCTTGCCGATCACATAACGCACCGCATCGACCGTCAGCGACAGCTTGCCCGGCGTGGCATTGTGCGACGACGAGATCGAATACAGACGCGGCTGCAATGGCTCCAGCGCCTCGACGAAGGCCTCGGGATGCGGGCGCACGCCGGTAAACTTCTGCAAGGCCGCCAGCACGTCGAGATTGGCCGCGTCGCCGTCCGGATCGTCGCCGGACGCCAGTGCCCTCGCCTTCTCGCGCTGCGCGCCGCCGGTCACGAACGAGATCAGTTCGAACAGCGTGTCCGGAGCCGGTGACAGCGAGACGTCGTTGAGGAGCACCTCGCGCAGCGGCTTGCCGTTGATCTCGGTCATGTGCGACGCGCCGAGCATCGCAATGATCTGATCCACCAGGCCAAGGTCGTTGGCGGCAAACACACCGAATGAATCGCCGACGACATAATCGAGACCGGCCTGCGAGAGATCGAACTCGACATGCCAGGTCTCCTTTTCCGAACCGGGCTTGTTGACCAGACGGCGCGACAGGAACGCGGCTTTTACGGGATTGTCGCGGGAGCGCCCCGGCTCGCCCGCAGGCGCTGCCACAATCGGTGCGGCAGGTGCTGTCGCGGGAGCCGGTCCGGTGGCAGGCGCCTTATCAAGCTCCTCATAGAGCGACTTGAGCATCCGCGCGGTTTCCTTGCCGCCCGGAACACAGAGGTTGAGCCGCGCTTCGCTCTTGTTCGCGATCACTTCGGAATAGTCGTGGCAGTTGTAGCCGCACTGGCCGCAATCCTGCTGCGCCATCGCCGCCATCATCTTGCGGCGAACCGGACGGCCTTCCGCCAGTTTCATCCGGTCAGCGATCGGCATGGTCTGGTCGTGCCAGGGTGCCTCGCCGTCATCGCCGTCGCCGGTAGCGCCCTTCATGACCGCAGCGCCCTGCTCCGCGGACAGCGGCGTCACGGCGTTGTCGAGCGATACGAGGCCGGCAAAGAACCCGTTCAGCCATGAGCGCTGTTCCTGCGAGAACGGCGCGGTCTCCGGAACGATTTCAAAATTCGGCGCTGGAGAAAGCTGGTTCATGCTGCCACTCCCTCGCCGATCAGCCGGCGCAGTGCATCAACATCGTGGCGGCTGGCGAAACTGATGAAAGTCTCCTCACCGGAGGCGCGGTTTTCGACATAAGCTTTCAGCACGCGCTCGACGGTGCGCGGCGCGTCCTCCGCCTTCACGTTCTGGAACAGTTCGCGTCCCATCGCCGCTTCGGTGCCGAAGCCGCCGCCCACCAGCAGGTGATAGCCATCGACGGTGTCGCCGTCGTCGTTGATCGGCACTCGCGCGCCAATCAGACCGATGTCGCCGATATAGTGCTGGGCGCAGGAATGATGACATCCGGTGAGATGAATGTTCACCGGCGTTTCAAGCGGCACGCGCTCCTCGCACCACGCCGCGATCTCGTCGGCGTTTTCCTTGGTATGAGCCGCGGCGAAGCGGCACCCTGTCGCTCCGGTGCAGGCGATCAGGCCTGCGCGCAGCGCAGATGTCGTCGTTGCAAGACCCAGCGCCTCGATGGCGGCGGTGACGGTCGCGATGTTGGCATCGGCCACGCCGGAAATCAGCAGGTTCTGCCAGACCGTGAGGCGGATATCGCCGTCACCGAAGTCGGCCGATAGCTTGGCAAGGCCGCGGATTTGCTCCGGCGACAGGCGGCCAAGCTTCAGCGCAACGCCAATCCAGTTCAGGCCGGCCTGCTTTTGCGGATGCACGCCGATATGCGCGAACCGGTCATAGGCCGGACGCGGCGCAATCGCCTCCGCCGGTACGCGCGCCAGCTTGCGGCCGAGTTTCTCCTCGACCGCCGCGAGGAACTTGTCGAAGCCCCACGAGTCGAGCACGTATTTCAGCCGCGACTTGTTGCGGTTGGTCCGGTC
>JAGVII010000579.1 GCA_020056155.1 Afipia sp. | reverse complement strand
TGGAATTGCGCGCCGGGTGAACCCGATGTGCCGGGACGACTGGTGTTCGATCTCGACCCCTCGCCTGACGTCGCGTTTTCCGCTGTCGTGGATGCGGCACGCGAGATGCGCGAACGGTTGACGGAACTCGGGCTCGAGAGCTTTTGCAAGACCACCGGCGGCAAGGGGCTGCATGTGGTCACGCCGCTGAAGGACGCAAAGAAAGACAAGATCGACTGGAAGACGGCGAAGGCGTTCGCACAGGCCGTGTGTCAGCAGATGGCAGCGGACAGTCCCGAACACTATCTGCTCAACATGTCGAAGAAGCAGCGCGAGGGGAAAATCTTTCTCGACTATCTGCGCAACGACCGTATGTCGACGGCGGTGGCGCCGTTGTCTCCGCGCGCACGCGATGGCGCACCGGTCTCGATGCCGATGACATGGGCGCAGGTTCGCAGCGATCTCGATCCGATGAAGTATACGCTGCGGACGGTCCCCGCGCTGCTCGCGAAGACCAGGGCGTGGGCCGATTACGATAAGGCCGCCCGGCCGATCAGGGCCGCGATTGCGAAGATCTCGGGTTAGCTACAGCCAACGCTTCCATTTGAAGAACATATACGGCCCAATGGCCGCGAACAACATCGCGAGCAGCGCCAGCGGATAACCCCAGGGGTGTTCCAGTTCGGGCATCATCTTGAAGTTCATGCCGTAGATCGACGCGATCAGCGTCGGCGGCATCAGCACCACCGCCATCACCGAGAACAGCTTGATGATGTTGTTCTGTTCAAGATTGACGACGCCGAGCATCGCATCCAGCACGAAGGTGATCTTGTTCGACAGATACGAGGCGTGATCGGTCAGCGACGAGACGTCGCGCTGCAACGTCTTGAACTGCGCCTTCTGCTCCTTGCTCCACCGCCCTGCGTCGGTTTCGACGGTGACGAAGGAAATCAGCCGGCCGATCGAAACAAGACTCTCGCGGACCTTCGAGGTCAGGTCGCCCTTCTTGCCGATGGTCAGCAGGATTTGTGAATAGGTGCGCGCGTGGCCGCGCTCCGCCGAAGGCTCGAAAATCTGCGAAGAAACCGCATCCACGTCCGCGCCGGCGCGCTCCAGAATATCGGCGCAGCGATCGATCACGCCGTCGAGCAGTTCAAGCAGGATACCGTCGCCGGTGATGTTGGCGGGACAGCTACGCGCAAGCTTTGCCGCGATCAGCGCAAAGGGCTTCGGCTCGTCGTACCGCACGGTGACGAGGCGGTGATCGGTCAGGATGAACGTGACGGGTGTGGTGCGCGGATTGCCGGAGTCGGTCGCGCACATCAGGGTCGCCGTCATATAGCGCGCGTTGTTTTCGATATAGAGACGGCTGGAAATCTCGATTTCCTGCATGTCCTCGCGGGTGGGGATTTCGATGCCGACAAGCTTTTCGACCGCCTTGTCCTCGCCGGGCGAGGGTGTTTTCAGATCGATCCAGATCGCGTTCGGCGGCAGCGCATCGGCCTCGACGTCATCGAGCTTCTTCAGTGAAGACGCGGTTGGAACGAAGACCGACAACATAGGCGACTCCCGGAATATCTTTCGCGAACAACGTGTCGTCTATCTTCTCTCAAAGCGCAATCTCTCCGATTTTCCGCAAAGGGCAGCGGCGAGACATACAGGTGTCATGAAGGTCGGCACGTCCGGCACCGTCAGCCCGTCGGGACAGTTGTCGCCGCCTTGGCGACGGCGACATCGAACGTCAAAATCGAGGTCCGCAGCAGGCTCGAAATCACCGGGGAGTGACCGGTTCGATGCGGAGTTTGCGGGTCGCCCTCAGCTAGGAATAAAGTCTAAAAGACCGGATAACGGCGCTGGCAAATGGGACCATGGGGCGTGGTTGCCCATGGCTTCGTGAAGTGGAGCGATTCGCCGTATGGGTTGAAGTTCTCGGGCCAGGAGCGGCTGTTAGGGGATGATCGCAGGGCCGACACAGGCGCCCTTGCCACGCATTTGAGCATGCCACGGCTTTTTCGCCCCAGGGCCTGAGGCTCAAAAGCCACAGGTGATGTGCTGCATGGCAATAGCGGCGCAGAATCGCTGGAAAAGCGGCCCGTTTCAGCGCAAATAAGGGGTAACGAAATCGGAAGCATCTTCCGGCTAAATCCTGGTGTGACGACACGCCCAGCGCCCATTGGAACTTCGGAATGTCCTCGTTCGGCTCAAAAATTATCGTTCTCCTCGCAGGTCTTTCGCTCGCCGGCTGCATGCAGGCGACGTCG
>JAGVII010000300.1 GCA_020056155.1 Afipia sp. | reverse complement strand
CTTCAAAAACGCGTCCAGGAGGGCGCTTCGTCGCCAGCCGAGACCCTGCGGGCCCAGGTCGCGGCCGATCTGTTTCGAGTCGAACGCGAGCGGTCGAAAACGCTATTGGCGACAGCGCGGCGGGATCTGGCCATCCTGATGGGCGACAGCAGTCCGCGTTTCGGAACCGCGGTCGGGCGGCTTGCGAATATTGGCCAGCCACCTTCTTTTCAGGCGGTCGTCAACGCCATCGAAGCCAATCCCCAGCTCATGCGGTGGACTGCCGTCACTGCCCAGCGCAATGCCGAACTGCTCATCGCGCGCCTAAAAGCGATCCCTGACCCGCGCATTTCGGCGGGTTGGCGGCATTATCAGGACACCAACGACAACGCCGTGCGCTTGGGCGTCTCGATTCCGTTGCCGATCTTCGACCAAAACACCGGCAACATCATCGCGGCCCAGGAGTCGTTGGCAAAGACCAATGCCGAGCGCGCCATCAACAAGCTCGTCCTCATCAGCATCGCGGGCCGTGCCTACGACACGCTGACTGGAGCGCTTGCGGAACTCAAGCTGCTGCGGTCTTCGGTCATCCCGAAGGCGCGCAGCGCTTCTGAGACTATCCTGAGCGGCTACACGCAAGGCAGGTTCACCTTGCTCGAGCTGCTCGACGTCCGGGGCTCGGTTTTGCAGGCGCTCCTTCGCGAGCAGGAGGCCTTGCAGAATTTCCATATCGCCATCGCGACGATCGAAGGTCTCGTCGGTAACCCGTTTTCGCTAACCCGCGAGAGTTCAAGATGATCAAAGGACTAATTCGGTACTCGGTGTTTTTGCTAGTTGTCGGGACGCTTGCTTATGGCGGCTATCGGTTGCTGGCGCCGGCAACTCCCAAACCAGGCTCGACGGAAAAGGTGGAAAAGGAAGAACATTCCGAAGGGGTCGAAATGAGCGACGCCAAAGTGGCCGCAGCCGGTATCGAACTTGCCAAGGCATCACCCGGCGTCTTGCGCGATAGCCTGCTGTTGAACGGCGTTGTCCAGCCAAACCAGGAATCGCTGGTGCAGGTCACGCCGAGATTTCCCGGAATCGTGCGCGAAACCCGCAAGCGGGTCGGCGATCGCGTCCAAAAGGGCGATGTTCTTGCGATCGTCGAGAGCAACCAGAGCCTTACGCCTTATGAACTGAAGGCGTCTCTCGCGGGTACGGTGATCGATCGCCAGACCACACTGGGCGAATACGTTTCCGAGCAAAAGCCGGCGTTTGTTATCGCGGATCTGTCAACCGTCTGGGTGGATCTTTCTGTCTACCGCCGCGATCTGAACCGCGTCAGCGTCGGCGACCAGGTTTTTGTCGATCCGGCCGACGGTGGTCCGCCGATCGAAACGAAGATTGCCTATCTGGCTCCAATCGGAAGCAGCGACACCCAGAGCGCAATCGCGAGAGCCATCGTGCTAAATTTAGATCAACGGCTGCGTCCGGGCCTATTCATTACTGGTCGGCTGTCGTTGTCGGCGAAGAAGGTGAATGTCGCGGTGAAATCGTCCGCGCTGCAGACAGTGGAAAATCGAACCGTCGTGTTCGTCCGCAACGGCGACAAGTTTGAAGTCCGCGATGTCGAACTCGGCGGGCGCGACCCGGAAATCGTCGAAATAGCATTCGGCCTTGTGGAGGGCGACGTCTATGCCGCCCAGAACAGTTTTATCGTCAAGGCAGAGATGGCGAAAGGATCGGCTTCGCATGAACACTGATCGCGACATGATGCTGGTAACAGCGCTGATTAGGCCGCACATGGAAGGGCACGTGGTGCGCATGCTTCACGACCTGCCTGACTTTCCGGGTTTCACATTCACCGAAACCCGCGGTCAGGGGCGAGGACGAGGGCAAGGCGGTGCCTATGTCTCGTCTGAATTCGATCTCACATATCATAATTTTCTCGAACTCCGGCTGGTGTGCCGACCCGAACTGGCCGATGAGATTCGTGACCGCATCGCGTCTGCAGCCTGGACCGGAAGGAAGGGAGATGGCGTCGTGTTCATAACCCCCATCCATTCTTTCGCTCGCATCCGGGAAATCGGCAAACGTCCGGAGAAGTCCAATGATTGACGGTATCCTTTCGTTTTCCATCCGCCAGAGGTGGCTGGTGATGATCGGTGCTGTGCTCATGGCAGCGTTCGGAGCGTGGAATTTCACGCGCCTGCCGATCGATGCGGTGCCCGACATCACCAACGTTCAGGTTCAGATCAATACCAGCGCCCCGGGCTACTCACCGCTTGAGGTGGAACAGCGGATCACGTTTCCGATCGAAACCGGTATGGGCGGTCTTCCTAACCTGCTTAACACTCGGTCGCTTTCCCGATACGGGCTGAGCCAGGTAACCGTCGTCTTTAAAGACGGCACCGACATTTATTTCGCGCGACAACTCGTCAATGAGCGCATTCAGCAGGTCAAGGACAGCCTGCCCACGGGTGTCGAAACGGCGATGGGCCCGATTTCGACCGGTCTCGGAGAAATCTATCTGTATACGGTTGAGGCCAAGCCAGGAGCGCTCAAACCCAGCGGCGAGGAATTCACCCCGACGGATCTGCGGACAATTCAGGACTGGATCATCAAACCGCAACTGCGAAACACTTCGGGCGTAATCGAAGTCAACACCATCGGCGGCTTCGAGAAGCAGTTTCATGTGCTTCCTGATCCGGCGCAATTGATGGCCTACAAACTTAGCTTTCGCGACATCATGTCCGCGCTTGCTGCCAATAATGCCAATGTCGGCGCCGGATATATCGAGCGCAACGGCGAGCAATATCTGGTGCGCACGCCCGGACAAGTCGCCAACATCGAAGAGATCAAGCAGGTGGTCATCGGGTCGCGCAATGGCGTGCCAGTTCGTATTTCCGACGTTGCCGACGTGAAAGAGGGCAAGGATCTTCGAACCGGCGCGGCCACGCTGAACGGCAAAGAAATGGTGCTGGGCACCGCGATGCTTCTGATCGGCGAGAACAGTCGTACGGTTGCGCAGCGCGTTGCCGCGAAGCTCGAACAGATCGGCCGGTCGCTTCCGGAAGGCGTGACGGCCCGCGCGATCTACGACCGTACCCATCTCGTTGAAGCCACGATCGCAACCGTGGAAAAGAATCTCGTGGAAGGTGCGCTTCTCGTCATCGTCATTCTGTTTTTGATCCTCGGGAACTTCAAGGCGGCGATCGCAACGGCGTTCGTGATCCCGTTGTCCATGCTGTTCACCGTCACGGGAATGTTCGAAAACAAGGTCAGCGCCAACCTGATGAGCTTGGGTGCAATCGATTTCGGTATCATCATCGATGGCGCCGTCATCATCGTCGAAAACTGTCTGCGCTTGCTGGCGCATGAGCAGCAAAAATTGGGCCGCGTTCTCAAACGCGAAGAGCGTTTCGCGACGATTCTGGAGGGATCACGCGAAGTTATCCGTCCAAGCCTGTTCGGCACTCTCATCATCGCGGTCGTCTACCTGCCCGTCCTCACGCTGACCGGCGTCGAGGGCAAGATGTTCACGCCGATGGCTCTCACGGTGCTGATGGCGTTGCTTGGCGCCAGCATCCTGTCGATGACGTTCGTACCTGCCGCGGTCGCGCTGCTGGTAACTGGCCGAGTGTCGGAGAAAGAGAACTGGTTCATGCGCGGCTCGCGCCGCATCTATGTTCCCCTGTTATCGAAGTCAATCCAGCATCGCGGCATGATTGCGTTCCTGGCCGCGTTCCTGGTCATTATTAGCGGCTTCGCGGCGTCCAAAATGGGCGGCGAGTTCATCCCGAGCCTGGACGAGGGAGATGTCGCCCTGCAGGCGATTCGTATTCCAGGCACAAGCCTAACGCAGTCGCTCGAGATGCAACAAATGCTCGAGAAGCGCCTTCTCAAGATACCTGAGGTGAAGGAAACTTTCGCCCGTACTGGCGTTGCAGAAGTTGCAACCGATCCGATGCCGCCTTCGATCTCCGATGGCTACGTGATGCTCAAGCCGCGTGAACAGTGGCCGGATCCGAAGAAGCCAAAGAGTGAGGTCGTCACAGCCATCGAGAAAGCTGCCGAAGAAATCGCGGGCAGCAGCTACGAACTCTCGCAGCCGATTCAGTTGCGCTTCAATGAATTGATTTCGGGGGTTCGCAGCGATGTCGGCGTCAAGATCTTCGGCGACGATCTGGAGGTTCTGGCTCAAGTTGCTGCACAGGTTCAGGCTGTCATACAGAACGTCCAGGGCGCGGCCGATGTCAAGACCGAGCAGATTTCGGGGCTGCCGGTACTGACTGTCAAGCTCAATCGTGCGGCGTTGTCGCGCTACGGCATCAGCGTCGCGGACGTTCAAAATCTCGTCGAGATCGCTGTCGGCGGTAAGAGTGCTGGTCTGGTTTTCGAGGGCGATCGGCGCTTCGAACTGGTTGTGCGGCTTCCGGAGCGCTTGCGCACAAATTTGGAAGCGATCAGGTCGCTTCCGATACCGCTGCCTCCGCTCGACGGGCAGGCGAAGGCGATGACGACGCGCGCAGTTTGGGGAAATTCTCCGCTCGCCCAGATCAGATACGCCCCGTTGTCCGAACTTGCCCAGATCGATGTCGCGCCGGGCCCCAATCAGATCAGTCGCGAGGACGGCAAGCGCCGAATCGTTGTTTCCGCGAACGTGCGGGGACGGGACCTGGGATCGTTCGTTGCCGATGCGCAAAGCCAGATCGCCGAGAAAGTGAAGATTCCGGCAGGCTATTGGGTCGGGTGGGGCGGTCAGTTTGAGCAACTGGTCTCCGCAACGCAGCGATTGACCATCGTTGTGCCAATCGCGCTACTTCTGATCTTTCTGCTGCTCTTCATGAGCTTGGGTTCGATGCCTGACGCGCTCTTGGTGTTCAGCGGCGTTCCGCTCGCATTGACCGGCGGCATACTTGCGCTCTTGCTTAGGGGCATTCCTCTTTCGATCAGCGCAGGCATTGGATTTATCGCGCTGTCCGGTGTCGCCGTGCTTAACGGGCTGGTGATTATCACCTTCATCGAAAAGCTGCGCTCCGAAGGTCACGCGATCATAGATGCTGTCAGAGAGGGCGCATTGACGAGGCTGCGGCCCGTCCTCATGACGGCGCTTGTTGCGTCGCTCGGCTTCGTGCCGATGGCGGTTGCCACCGGCGCCGGAGCAGAAGTTCAAAGGCCGCTGGCGACCGTCGTAATCGGCGGAATTATTTCATCGACACTTCTCACGCTTCTTGTCCTGCCGGCGCTCTACGTTCTTTTCCGGCGTGAGAACGGCGAGAGGGGCGAAGGACCTCAACCCACAACCAATGGAGTTACAACATGAAATACATTGCAATCATTGTGCTGTCCCTCATCTGGTCGGTGCCGTCTTTCGCGCAACATTCCCATGGAAGCCAAAAGGGACCGAATGGCGGGCAGATGGAGGATGTCGCAGGAGTTGAAGCAGAACTGGTTACATCCGGAAGCACAATCATGATCAACGTCTTTGACGAAAGCAAAAAGCCGGTTTCCACAAAGGGCTTCACGGGCGCCGCTCTTATTGCCATGGGAGCGGGGCGCGAGACGGTCACACTTGCGCCATCGGGAGAGAACGCATTGAAGGGCGAGGCAAAGGCCCCGATTGCCGCGGGCGCGACGATCACGCTGACCATCAAGACAGCCGACGGAAAATCAGGCCAGGCGAAATTCAAGAAATAGGATGATTAAACGAGGATAGCGGTTCATGGCGATAAGGTCAGGCTTTCGTCCCATCGGCCCAGAGAATCCGGCGCATCGCACCATATGCTCCGCTCTCCCAAGCGTCTTTCGTTTGTGCTTCCCATGGACCGTGGGAATGTTTTTCCTGACAGCCGCTGGTTCATGGTCTGCAGTTCAGGCGCAATCTTCCCAAGCCAAGATTGTCGGGCTGGGCGCAACGACGTGTCAGCGTTTCAGCATTGATATTAGATCCAACCCTATCCTTCGTCGCGACTATCTGGCTTGGGCACAAGGCTTCATGAGTGGAATTCTGTCGAGCAGACCCAGCGGTGTCGATGAACAACTCGACCTCAATCCGGTCACGTTCGATCTCGTAAACCAGTTGCATTTCCTCGAAGATCACTGCGCTCAGAACTCGGCGATCAATTTTTCCGACGCCGTCGCGGCGTTATATAAAAGGCTGCGCAAAGAAGGCAAAACATGATCAGCCACACAACCAAAAGCCCGCCCATGGCCGGCACCCCACGCAGTTTGCGCCTCGGTGTCGAGGGGATGGACTGTGCCTCTTGCGCCACGAAGATCGAAAACGCCCTGCAACGGATGCCCGGTGTTGGCGACGTAACGGTCTCAGTACCTCGGGGCACGGTGACAGTTAGTCATGACGGTAAAGCGGAAAACGAAAAGATTCAAAACCAGATCTCGGATTTGGGCTATCGAATCACGCGCGTGGAAGAGCTTGCAGCCAAGCCCGCTGGTGATGAGACGGATGATGGAACGCTCCCGGCTTCTTACGACCAACTCCATTCGCACGTTGATGGGGCCGGTTCGAGCAACCAGGCTTGGTGGCGAACCCGCAAGGGGATGCTCACCATTGCGTGCGGCTTGGCCTTGGCCTCGGCTTTTCTACTGGGCAAATTCTTTCCTGCTACAGAGCGTTGGGCATTCCTTTTCGCCATGATGGTCGGGCTCGTTCCAATCGCGAAGCGCGCGCTATCTGCAGCGCGGGCTGGCACGCCATTCTCGATCGAAATGTTGATGTCAGTCGCCGCCGTGGGTGCGGTGATCATTGGAGCAACCGAAGAGGCCGCGACTGTTGTCTTCCTGTTCCTGATTGGCGAACTCTTGGAAGGCGTGGCCGCAAGTCGCGCCCGTGCCAGCATCCAGGACTTGACCAAGCTTGTTCCGAAAACGGCCCGGCTGGAAGAAAATGGGTTGGTTCGCGAGGTGCAGGCGGACAGTCTTTCGGTCGGAGCGATCATCCAAATCCGACCCGGCGATCGCATCCCGGCCGACGGCGTCATCCTTTCTGGAGAAAGCGGGATCGACGAAGCGCCGGTGACCGGCGAAAGCACACCGGTCCGAAAGGGACCTGGGGAAATCGTATTTGCCGGTACCGTCAACGGTGATGGCTTGCTGCGTGTGCGCGTCACGGCCGCAGCTTCCGACAATACGATCGCGCGTGTCGTCCGATTAGTCGAGGAAGCTCAAGAATCGAAGGCTCCGACAGAGCGCTTCATTGATCGCTTTTCCCGGTACTACACCCCCGGTGTGGTGGTTGTTGCGGCCTTGATCGCCGTCGTCCCGCCACTCCTGTTCGGCGGTGTCTGGAGTAACTGGATTTATAAGGGGCTTGCCATCCTCCTGATTGGCTGCCCATGCGCGCTGGTGATTTCGACGCCGGCCGCCATTGCCGCAAGCTTATCCGCAGGGGCAAGGCGGGGGCTCTTGATGAAGGGCGGCGCCGTACTCGAGCAGATCGGCAAGATCACCGTCGCGTGCTTTGACAAGACCGGGACATTGACCGCCGGTAAGCCCCAGGTCACGGACATCATCGGCTATGGACGCACCGAAACGGACGTATTGCGGTTTGCCGCCGCGCTCGAGTTGGGTTCGAGCCACCCCCTCGCCACAGCCATTCTAGCGAAAGCAACCGAGCGGGAGCTATCGTTGCCGCCGACGTCCGACGCCAACGCGATGGGCGGAGTAGGCGTTCGTGCTAAGGTGGAGGGGGTTGAGGTGTTCGTCGGATCTCCGAAGGCCGCTGGTGAACGGGCTCCGATGACACCAGAGCAAAGGACGCAGATTTCTGCGCTCAATCATGAGGGAAAGACGGTTTCCATCGTTCTGGTCGGGCATGAAGTGGCTGGCGCAATCGCGATGCGCGACGAGGTCCGACCGGACGCAAGAGCAGGCCTGAAGGCACTGACCGAGATGGGCATCAAGACGGTCATGCTGACTGGAGATAATCGCAGAACGGCAAATGCAATCGGCGAGCGTCTTGGAATCGAGGTTCAGGCGGAATTGCTGCCTGAGGACAAGCAGAGGATCGTTGCTCAGTTTCAGAAAGCGGGCTGGTCAGTTGCGAAAATTGGAGACGGCATCAACGATGCCCCCGCGCTGGCCGCCGCAGATGTTGGCATCGCCATGGGCGGAGGCACCGACGTCGCGCTCGAGACCGCCGACGCCGCTGTGCTTCACGGTCGCGTCGCAGACGTCGCGGCGATGGTCGATCTGTCAAAGCGCACTATGATCAACATCAAGCAGAACATTGCTGTCGCACTTGGTTTGAAGGTCGTATTCCTCGTGACGACGGTCGTCGGTTTGACGGGTCTGTGGCCGGCCATTCTCGCGGATACTGGCGCTACGGTTCTGGTGACCATAAACGCCTTGCGCCTGTTGGCGCCGCCCAAACTTTAATGATGTGGAAGAACTGCAAGCAGTTTTGTTTCAACGGAAGGAAAGCAGATGGGTTTCGATCAGTATCACGAGCCGCCGGAAGAGCTTTCACAGGAAACTCGTACTTTCGCGCGGATGATCACATCTCTGATCGAGGAGGCGGAAGCCATCAGTTGGTACGAACAGAGAATCTCTGTCGAAAAGGACAAGAACGCCAAGGCGATTATGGCAAACGCGCAGAAGGAGGAGTTCAAACATTTCGGAATGAACCTCGAATTTCTTCTCCGAAAAAAGCCGGACTGGCGTGCGGAGCTACAAGGGATTCTGTTCACGAAGGGCGACATCGTCAAACTAGGCGAGAAGGCGGAGAAGAAAGTCGATTAGACAAACGCGGTGTCGGTCTTGGGATATCATGAACGGAGGAAAGTTTTTAGAGCCGGCATAATCTCTTTCGGAGATGTGGCGATCTCCTGCACAGTCCGGAGTCTCAGTTCCACTGGAGCCTTGCTGGAAATTAGGGGCCCAGCAGCAGTTCCGAAGAAATTTACTCTTGTAATTGCCGCAGACGAGTTTCGGCGAGCTTGTCGAGTTATTTGGATGACGGAAAAGAGGCTCGGCGTGGTGTTCGAACTGATCTGACTTAGGGGGCCGATTCTGCTAGACTGTAGGAGGATGCAATGCTGCATTTATTCATCGTACTCATGGTGTGTCTGACCGTAACCGGAGCAAATGCGCGCGCGGCAGGAATGGCACAGGGCAAATTCTCCCCGCTCTCAGATGAACGCCTGCAACAGCTGCCGCCAGCGATTCACAAGGCGTTCAAAGCGGCGCAGCGTCTCTGCATGGACGACGCGATAGATGTTCGAACGGGATATCTGCGATACATTATAGGCCCGAGGGGCGAAGAGTTCATCGCAATTCACTTCGATCAGTTCAGGTGCTCCAATAGCCAAGCGCTATGCTCGCCGAAAGGCTGCCTTCATCGTGTTTTCATTTCCAGAGCAGGCGCGCTTCGCGAGGTATGGCGAGGGAACGTCTTCGAGATCGATATGTCGATCGACTCAGGTGTGCCGTCGATCGACGTCAATTGCAGCCGAGACGGGTTGTTTTGCCGCCATAAGATGCAATGGGATGGCAAGCGGTTTCGTTGAGCCTGCGAGCACGCAGTTTCCGCTAAAGAGTTGCATATCCAGCCGCTCGAGATGACGACGGTCGTCGCCTGTAACCGGGGGGAATTATCGCCGGACGGCGAGAATACTTAGCCGTGCTGCTGAATGGGCATCGAAGGAATTATTGCATGCTGTCCGTTCTCAACCATCGAATTTATCGGCACCTGTTTGCCGCCCAGGTCGTTGCCCTGATCGGCACCGGAATGATGACCGTCGCGCTGGGGTTGCTGGCCTTCAAGATCGCTGGCGACAAGGCGGGAGTCGTGCTCGGCACGGCGCTTGCCATCAAGATGATCGCCTATGTCGGCATAGCGCCAGTGGTCGGTGGATTTGCCAATTTCCTTCCGCGTCGCGCATTTCTGGTTTCGATGGATCTTGCGCGCGCGACTGTCGCGCTGGCGTTACCGTTCGTCGATCAGGTTTGGCAGGTCTACTTGCTGATTTCAATTCTGCAGTCGGCGTCGGCGGCTTTTACACCGACATTTCAAGCCACGATTCCGGACGTTCTCCCCGATGAAGGCCAATACACACGGGCATTGTCGCTTTCTCGTCTAGCTTATGACATGGAAAGCCTGCTGAGCCCGATGTTGGCAGCCGCGCTGCTGACGGTCATCAGCTTCAATTGGCTCTTCACTTGGACTGTCGTCGGCTTCTTCTGCTCGGCAGCGCTGGTTCTTTCGGTGACGATTCCCGAGCCGGCGCCCGCGGAACGTAGGGGTGGCATCTATGAAAACACCACGCGCGGTATTCGCATCTATCTTGCGACGCCACGTTTGAGGGGGCTGCTTGCCCTCAATCTCTCGGTCGCAGCGGCTGGCGCCATGGTCATCGTCAATACGGTCGTCGTGGTGCGAGGATTGCTCGGCGGCACCGATAGTGATGTCGCCATTGCACTGGCGTGTTTTGGGGGCGGATCGATGACAGCCGCATTGGCGTTGCCGCGGCTGCTGGATCAGATCGCGGACCGTCAGGTCATGATTCCAGCTGCTGGAATGCTCGGCGTAACGCTGCTCGGCTTCGCTGCCGTTCTGTCTTTGTCATCGGGGACCGCGGGAAACTCCTCTTTCATATGGCCCAGCTTGCTGGCTGCATGGACCCTATTGGGCGTAGCTTACTCAGCGGTCATGACTCCATCCGGTCGACTGCTCCGTCGTTCGGCACATCCTTCGGACCGACCGGCGGTATTCGCTGCACAGTTTGCGCTTTCACATGCTTGCTGGCTGCTAACTTATCCAATCGCTGGTTGGCTGAGTTCAGTTGCTGGGATAGTGCCAACACTGTTGGCTTTGGCAGCTCTGACATTCGCAGGACTGGCCCTTGCGATCAAGTTCTGGCCCGTAGAAGATCTGCAAATATTGCCGCATGAGCATCCGAATCTACCCAGCAATCATCCGCATCTTCGAGGCTCCGCCGAAGCTCATGCCCATTCGTATGTCATTGACGAGATCCATCGCAGATGGCCTTAGCGACCTGGACCACCGATGCTGCTTATCGCGAGACGGAATCCGCAATCGATGCCGCTTGGGCTTATGACGTCCTCGCCGTCGAGATGGAAGCCGTTGCCCTGTACGCATTCGCGACTGCCATGCGGCGATCCGTGGTGTGCTTCGCGCACGTCACCAACGCCATGGCGCAGACGGAGGGTGATTTTGGAAAAGGCGAGGCAGACGGAACCACGGCGACTCTCGCTGTAATTGGTGCGGCGGCGCAGGGGTGGTCGTCCTCTGCCGCTGGTGGGCATTAGGTTAGCGATCCGAACACCTCCTCGATCGTGAGGTGATGAACTAATCAACTCGTAAGGGCTCGTGTCAGCGCTCCTTTGCCCCAGCCCTCCAGCTGGTCCGAAGACGCAACAGCGTTCGATGATGGCGCAAACGAGTCAATTGAGCATCGGGGCTTGGCACGCACGGATCGGTGGGGCGGATGAGGAATGAGGCGCATGGTACTGCGCGTTCCGCCATCACTGCGGCTGTGTGTAAAACCTCTTACGGTTGCTTGTCGAGAAATTCCCTGTTACCGCCAGAGCATCCACGACCTCAGCACAAGTCTGCACAGCGCGCCGATGTCGGATGGCCGTTGCTGCACGCGCTTGGAAAGTTCTCATGCGTTTTCCTTCCGATGGCTGTAGCCGGTTCGCGAAATAACCTGACGCGTCGCCTTCAACAGAGTGAATTTCATTGGCTCTGCCAGCACGACTATATGTCGGTCACGCGCAGCCGCAGCGCATTTGCGACAACGCTCACCGAAGAGAGCGCCATGGCCGCTGCAGCTATGATCGGAGAAAGCAGCAAGCCGAAATTCGGATAAAGGAGACCTGCAGCAATCGGAATCCCAGCTGCGTTGTAGATGAAGGCAAAGACTAAGTTCTGCCGGATATTTCGCATCGTTGCTTGAGATAGACGACGAGCGCGAACGATGCCGCCCAGGTCGCCCTTCAGCAGCGTCACGCCGGCGCTCTCCATTGCGACGTCTGTACCCGTGCCCATAGCAATACCAACGTCTGCTGCAGCAAGGGCCGGCGCATCGTTCACGCCGTCGCCAGCCATTGCGACAATTCGCCCCGCCTTTTGCAGCTTGCTCACCACTGCGCTCTTCTGATCCGGAAGGACTTCTGCCTCGACCTCCGGAATGCCAAGCTGTCTTGCGACCGCATCCGCTGTAGTCCGGTTGTCTCCAGTCAGCATGATCACCTTGATGCCTTCTGCTGCCAGTGCCTTCAGGGCATCCGGCGTCGATTGCTTTACCGGATCGGCAATGGCGAAGATTCCCGCTAACTTACCATCGATCGCAATATTGATGACCGTCGCACCGTCTCCGCGCAGCCGTTCAGCATGCGCGTCTAACAACTGTGTTTCGATGCCTTGGGACTTCACGAAATTTGCGTTGCCCAGCAGGACGGTCTTGCCGTCGACCTTGCCGGTCACGCCCTTGCCCGTCGGCGAGTCGAATTCCTCTACCGTGCTCAAGTTGAGGTTTCGCTCCCCGGCGGCACGCACGATCGCGTCGGCGAGCGGATGCTCGCTCGACCGTTCGACGCTGGCCGCCAGCTGCAGAATGTCAGTTTCTTCGAAACCAAAGGCGGGGATGATCGAGACGACCTTCGGTTTCCCTTCCGTCAGCGTTCCCGTCTTGTCGACCACAAGCGTATCGACTTTCTCCATGCGCTCGAGGGCTTCGGCATTCTTGATCAGCACGCCGGCCTGGGCACCACGCCCGACACCGACCATGATGGACATGGGCGTGGCAAGGCCCAGCGCGCAGGGGCAGGCAATGATCAGAACGCTCACGGCTGCGACCAAGCCAAATGCCACGCGCGGTTCGGGGCCAAAGAGCGTCCAGGCACCAAAGGCGACAAGTGCTACGGCGATGACCGTTGGCACGAACCAACCGGCGACTTGGTCGGCAAGGCGCTGGATCGGCGCACGCGAACGTTGCGCTTGCGCGACCATTTGCACGATCTGAGAAAGCAGCGTTTCGCGCCCGACCTTCTCAGCCTGCATCACGAAGCTACCGGATTGATTGAGCGTCCCCGCGATCACCTTGCCGCCTGTCTCCTTTGTGACGGGCATGGATTCGCCGGTTACCAAAGATTCGTCGAGCGATGAACGTCCTTCAATGATGACGCCGTCCACCGGCACTTTCTCTCCCGGACGGACGCGCAACTTGTCGCCCACGTTCAGGCTGTCGAGCGGGACCTCATGGTCAGCGCCACTATCGTCGATGCGCCGCGCGGTCTTCGGCGCGAGATCAAGGAGGGCTTTGATTGCTCCGGACGTTGCCTCACGGGCACGCAACTCCAGCACCTGGCCGAGAAGGACCAGGACGGTGATCACTGCGGCGGCTTCGAAGTACACCGCCACCGCGCCATCGTGGCCGCGGAACGTTGGCGGGAATATGCCAGGCGCAACAGTCGCGACGACGCTGTAGGCATAGGCGACACCGACGCCCATCGCGATCAGGGTGAACATGTTCAGGTTGCGCGTTACCAGAGATTGCCAGCCGCGCACGAAGAACGGCCAACCCGCCCAGAGAACTACGGGTGTCGCAAAGACGAGTTGAATCCAGTTCGACAAGGTCTGGTCAACCCAGCCGTAATTGCCAACCAGGTGGCCGCCCATCTCCAGAATAACGGCCGGCAAAGCCAACCCAAGCCCCACCCAGAAGCGCCGGGTCATGTCGGCCAGTTCGGGATTGGGCTGGGCCTCCAAGGTCGCCAGCTCGGGCTCCAACGCCATTCCGCAGATGGGGCAGTTCCCGGGTCCGGTCTGGCGGATTTCGGGATGCATCGGGCAGGTGTAGATCGTCCCTTCTGGTACGTCCGCCTGCGGTCGGGACTTGTCGAGGTACTGCTCGGGAGCGGCCGCGAATTTCGTCCGGCAACTCGCCGAGCAGAAATGATAGATATGGCCGTGTTGCTCGAACCGGTGCTTGCTCGTCTCCGGATCTATACTCATCCCGCAGACCGGATCTACGACAGTCGAAGGACCGGAGTCGTCATTTCGACGATGACCGTCATGCCCATGTTGGCCGGAGTGGTTCTGGTCTCCGCCGCAGCATCCGGACTTTCCAGCAGTCGCGGGTGCAGCGGTCGTTGTCTTGGGCGAGCAACAGCTCCCGGAACCCTTAGCTACTTCGTCCGATTTTGCTTTTCCGGATTTGGTCATCTAAATCTCTCTCGGCGGTTGCAACCTATACCTGGTATGGGTATATAATCGGCATGCGAAAAGACATCAAGAGTTCCTGCCAAAAACGGCTAAGCCGCATCGAGGGTCAGGTCCGCGGTCTCGCCAAAATGGTGGATGAAGATCGCTACTGCATCGATATCGTAACGCAGATCTCCGCAGTTCGTGCCGCACTGCGGCGCGTCGAAGAAGAAGTCCTGAAAGATCACGTATCCCATTGCGTGGAGCACGCGATTGCGAGCGGCGATAAAGCCGATCAGCGCAAGAAGATCGCTGAACTCATGGCGGTTGTCGGGCGAGCGGACCGATGAGGGCAGGCAACGGAACTTTATCACATCGGATGTTCGCGCTTGGCGGGGGAATGGTTTCCTCGTAAGCTTGCCATGATACCGAGTGCTCAAGTTGCGAGACAAAGGGCTAGATGTTCGTGCGTTTGACCAAAGCGAAGCGATTGAGGGCGGGATGGTTGCTCGCCTTGGTCTATTTGCTTTGCGTATCGGCGCCGGGCCTCTCGTTTGCATTGAGCGATGGGTCTCGTGTGGCGCCGTGCCTCACGGACGCGAGCTACGAGTCCGGGATCATTCACGTTCATCAATCCGGCGACAGCACTTCGGAGCACGTTCATAAGGACGGCCACGCCCACGAACGTTCCGGTGGACATAGCCATTTCAGCAAATCGCACAGTCCTGACAGTCAAGCATTGATCGCTGACGAAACACCGGCCCCTGCGAACGATCACCACAAGTCTTCCGGAACGAAATGCTGCGGTATGGTGTGCATCAGTGCATTGCCTGCAGCCCTCGTGGAAATCAGTGACCCCTCTCCTCCGAAGTTGCGTTCTGAGTCCGAGACCTATCGGCATCTCGCCGACAACGCGCCCCCTCGGCATTACCGCCCTCCCATTTTCTGATCTGACGAAATGACGTGGCCGCACCCGCTGAGGGCTCGCGGACCTATGGATCATCGGCAGTTCAGGAAAACATCATGCTTGCGCAGTTTGGGGCGAACTTCGCCGCCGTTCACTCGGTGGTCTGCAAAATCTATCAAAGGAGAAATAGCGGTGCCGTAGCTTTGGCTTTGTTGGCTATCGGCGGCGTGGTGTCGGGGTGCGCGGTCCCACTCGCCGTGAACGGGCAGGATCCGGCTGATCCGAGTGTGAAAGTCGCTCGCGTTGGCTACCGCTCGACGGTTGCTCCGTATGCGAGCTTGCGCCCGACGACGCCGTCCTCCTGGCGTAAGCAGAACGACAGCGTCGCCCCGAAACCGAAGTCCGGGCAATAGGAGCGCACGATGAACCGAACTCTCCAGATCGTACCGTTGGTTGTTGTTGCGAATCCGTTCCGATCGAAGGCGGCGTGTGTGGCCGCGGTTATTTCAATGTTTGCGCTATCAGGATGCGCAACCTTTTCACCCGATGGTGGAATGGCAGTCGTCGCCGATGTTGCGGGTGAGACAATCAAAAAGGATGTTGTGTCTATCCGCAGCGGCGAAGATGCGGAGTGGGCTCGCAGCGCGGTGCAACGGTTGCTTCGCCGCCCATTGACCGTGGACACTGCGGTTCAGGTTGCTCTGCTAAACAACAGAGGTCTTCAAGCCGCCTACAATGAATTGGCGCTGGCGGAAGCTGATTTCGTTCAGGAGAGCCTTCCACCCAATCCAACTTTCTCGATTTCGCGGATTGCGGGCAACGGCGCTGTCGAGATCGAACGTCAGGTCGTGGGCGATATTCTGGCGTTGGCGACGCTTCCGTTCCGCTCCGAGATTGCGCGTCAACGCTTCCAGCAGGCGCAACTGCGAGCCGTGCTTGAAACGCTGAGGCTCGCGGCTGATGTCCGACGGTCATATTATCGAACGGTCGCGGCCAACGAACTCGTTGGCCTGCTCACCGACGCTAAATCGACGGCGGAGTCCACCGCCAAGCTTGCCCAGAAGCTCGGAGAGACCGGTTCACTCAACAAGCTCGATCAAGCCCGCGAGCAAGCGTTCTACGCCGAAACGACAGCGGATCTTGCTTCCACGCGGCAAGAGGCGACCAGTTCGCGCGAACGGCTGGCCCGGCTCATGGGTCTATGGGGAAGCGATCTCGGTTTCCGGCTGCCGGATACCTTGCCGGTGCTTCCGCGACGCCCCTCTGCGCTTCCTTCCATTGAGATGGATGCCGTCAGTCATCGCATTGATCTTCAGATCACCCGGATCCAACTAGATGCGCTGGCCAAATCTCTCAATCTCACGGAAGCCACGCGGTTCGTCACGCTTTTCGATGTAGCGGGAATATCCAGAAAAACCCAGGATCCTGAAGGCGCACCGTTCCGCGAGCGTGGCTTCGATATCCAGTTTCAGATCCCGATCTTCGACGGCGGCGAAGTGCGCGTCCGGCAGGCGACTGCGATTTACAATCAGGCGTTCAATCGCCTGACCGAAAAGGCGGTCAATGTCCGCTCGGAGGCGAGAGACGCATACCGCGTCTACCGCTCGACCTACGACATTGCCGGACAGTATCAGCGTGAAGTGCTGCCGCTGCGCAAGATCATCACCGAAGAAATGCAATTGCGGTTTTCCAGCATGCAGATCGACGTGTTCGCGCTTTTGGTCGAGACGCGGCAGAGAATCGCGGTATTGCGGGCCGCCATCGATGCCAAGCGAAATTTCTGGCTGGCGCAATCAGATTTGACGACCGCTATCAACGGCGGCGGCTCTGGAGACACACAAAATGAATCACGCCCGACCACCACCGCCCAAGCGGGCGGGAGTGGCGGCGGCCACTGAAGGAGATGAGCATGCTATCGCGAAGAGGATTTCTCGGAACGGCGGCGCTGGTCAG
>JAGVII010000394.1 GCA_020056155.1 Afipia sp. | reverse complement strand
CTGATGCTGGAACTGACCCGCAAGATCGGTTTCGAGAACGCGCGCATGCATGCCTTTGAGCCGTGGCAGGCCACCATGGGACAGGATGTCGAGGGCATGACCCTCGGCGTGGTCGGCCTCGGCAAGCTCGGCACGAAGGTGGCGACGATTGCCAAGGCGCTCGGCATGACCGTGATCGCCTGGAGCCAGAACCTGACGCCGGAGGCCTGCGCCGCCGCGGGCGTCGCCTACGCCACCAAGGACGAACTGTTCGCGACCGCCGACATCGTCTCCATTCACGTCATCCTCAGCAAGCGCACGCGCGGGCTCATCTCCGCTGAGGATCTCGCTCGCATGAAGCCGACCAGCTATCTGGTCAACGCCGCGCGCGGGCCGATTGTTGACGAGGCCGCGCTGCTGGACGTGTTGCAGAAGCGGAAGATCGCGGGCGCGGGCCTCGACACGTTTTCGGTAGAGCCGCTGCCGGTCGATCATCCGCTGCGCAGGCTCGACAACGTCGTGCTGACGCCGCATCTCGGCTACGTCACGGAAAACAACTACCGCCGTTACTACGGCGACATGGTCGAGGACATCGCCGCGTGGCTGGGCGGTAATCCAGTGCGGGTGATGGGGTAGCGGGCTTCTACTCGTCATTGCGAGCCAACGGGTCCGGCTTCGCCGGCCCGATGACAGGCTCCGCGAAGCAATCCAGACAGTCTGAGGAGCAAGTGAGGAATGGATTGCTTCGTCGCTATCGCTCCTCGCAATGACGGATAACAAAAGCCTCACGCCGGAACGCGGCTACCCGCGTCTTGCCGCCTCGATCTTCGCGACGTCGATCTTTTTCATGGTCATCATCGCATCGAACGCGCGTTTGGCTTCAGCCCCGCCGATAGCCAGCGCCTCCGTCAGCACGCGCGGCGTGATCTGCCACGAAACGCCCCACCTGTCCTTGCACCAGCCGCATTCGCTTTCCTGCCCGCCGTTTCCGACGATCGCATTCCAGTAGCGGTCGGTCTCGTCCTGACTGTCGGTCGCAATCTGAAACGAGAAGGCCTCATTGTGCTGAAACACCGGCCCGCCGTTCAGGCCGATGCACGGTATCCCTGCGACCGTGAACTCGACCGTGATGACATCGCCCGCCTTGCCTGACGGATAGTCACTCGGCGCACGATGGACGGCGGTGACGGAACTGTCCGGAAAAACGCTCGCGTAAAAACGCGCGGCAGTCTCCGCATCCTTGTCGTACCAGAGACAGATCGTGTTCTTGGCCGCCTTGTTTTTAGCCATGCGGGTTCCTCGACGTTTTTCATTTCAATCAAGATCACAGATTGGCAAAGGTTGCATGGCGGCACAAACAAAAGCCCGGCGCGAAGGCCGGGCTTTAGTCTCAAAACCGGGAGAAGATAGATCGGTTGGATCAGTACTTCGCCACCACCGGGCCACCCCAGTTGAAGCGATAGTTCAGGCCGACCTTCACGGTGTGAATATCGGTCTCATAGGACACGCCGGTCGCGGGCGTGAATGTCAGCGGCGAGAACACGTCGGTACGGTCGAAGTTGTAGTACTGGTACTCGACCTTCGCCGACCATGACGGAGCGAACATGTATTCGAGGCCGCCGCCGACAGTGTAGCCGGTCTGCTCACGGCTCAGGGTGAATGGCTGGGCGACGCCCGCCAGACTGACGCTGACGCCATTGTCGTCACGGAACGCGACACCGCCCTTGGCATAGATCAGGCCTGGACCCCAGGTGTAGCCGAGGCGGCCGGTGACCGAAGCGAGCCATTCGGTACGATCGGTGAGCGAAATCGCGCCGACCGTGAACGAGCGGTCATTGCTGGCGAGAGCGGAGATCTGGCCTTCGATACCGATCAGCCAGTTTGGCGCGAACTGGTAGTCGGCGCCGATCTGTCCGCCGCCGAGGAACACGGCGTCGCTGCTGTTGCTGGTGAAGGCCGGTGCGGGACCGGGAGCGCCGGTGAAGACGCCGTCGCTGTCGTCACCGAAACCGGCGCCGATGTGCGCGCCGACATAGAAGCCGGTCCAGTTGTAGACCGGAGCGGCATAGACGGGGGCCTTGGTGTAGGGGCGGCCCATGTCGGCGGCGGAAGCTGCGGTTGCGGACAGGGCGGCAATGGCGACGGTTGCCAAAAGAACGTTGCGCATATCGATTTCCATAAGTTCGAGGGCCATTCGCGGCGAAAAGAATCAAATCCTGACGATAATTTGCACGACGAAAAGCCGACTGGCTGTAGCGCGGTTGCAACATCCGCGAGTTTCCATCGCGCCGCTAAAATTGAATAGTTCCAGGTAGTTCTACTTACGCAAACAAAAGCCGTCAGCGCAGGCAAGTTTATGCAGTCTGCGCAAGGCAGACTGTATTGGCGGGCTCGACGCATCGAAAGCACTGGAACTGCGGCTGACGTCATCCTGAGGTGCGAGCCGTCTTTGGCGAGCCTCGAAGGATGACAGCAAAGGCACCTGTCGCCATCCTTCGAGGCGCGCAAGAAAGAGCGCGCACCTCAGG
>JAGVII010000357.1 GCA_020056155.1 Afipia sp. | reverse complement strand
TGGCGGAGAGAGCGGGATTCGAACCCGCGATACGGTTTCCCGTATACACACTTTCCAGGCGTGCGCCTTCAACCACTCGGCCACCTCTCCACGCGCCTGTCATGAAGGGGTGCGCGCCGATTTGCAAGAGAGCGCGGGCGCGGGTTCAAAATATTCCGTAAATATCTGAATTCTGGCGTTAATTTGCCACGGGCCGGGGCGCAAAGTGCGCCGGATCACGCATCCGCCGATCGCTTACGGAGGATGATCCTCCCGCGACCCGCAGCGGCCGGACGACCGGCGGCAGAAGGCTCGGCCCAACAGCCAGATGCGCGGTCTCCAGCGCCTCGATAAATCCTGCAAACCAGTTGTGGATGGTGCCGGCGCGGAGTTTGGCCATCATCGCCTCCCAGCGCATCCGGCGCTCGGTCGATGGCATCGACAACGCGGTCGCGATGGTGCGCGCCATGCCGTCGATATCGTGCGGATTGACCAACAGCGCGGTGTCGAGTTCGTTCGCCGCGCCGGCAAATTTCGACAGCACGAGAACGCCGGGGTCGATCGGATTTTGAGCGGCAACATATTCCTTGGCCACCAGGTTCATGCCGTCATGCAGCGGCGTCACCACGCCAACCTGCGCGGCACGATAGAACCCGGCAAGCACGGTTTGGCTGAAGCCCTTGTTCAGATAACGGATCGGCGTCCAGTCCACTTCGCCATGACGGCCATTGACCTCGGTCACCTGCTTCGACAGCTCGTCCTGCAGGTTGCTATAAGCCTCAATGCCGCCGCGCGAGGGGGTCGCGATCTGCAACAATGAAACAGAGCGCTTCAAGGAGGGTTGGATCTCGAACAGGCGGTCAAACGCGCTGATACGATTGACCAGACCCTTCGAATAATCCACCCGGTCGACGCCGATCGCGAGACGCTCGCCATGCAGGCTTTTGCGCAGCCGCGACACGTCGGGATGCGACGCCGCGCGCTGGGCATGGGCCGCGAATCCATCGACATCGATGCCGATGGGAAACACCGCGATACGCGATGTGCCGAAGCGCGAGGAAACGCTGCCGCCATTGACCTCAAGACCGAGTTCCGCACGCAGATAGGTCGCGAAGTTCTCGCAATCGTCCTCGGTCTGAAAGCCGATCAAATCGTAGGCGAGCATTGACTCGACCAGATCTCGGTGATGCGGGATGCCGGCGATGACGCGACGCGCGGGCCACGGCGTATGCAGGAAGAAGCCAAGTGGATTGCGAATCCCAAGCTCGCGCATCTCTGCGCCCAGCGTCAGGAAGTGATAATCCTGAATCCAGAACGCAGCGCTCGGCTTGTTGAAGCGCATCAGCGCGCGCGCCATGAACGCATTCACCTCGCGATAGCACTGATAGTTATCCTGCGACACGCTGATCAGGTCGGTTCGCGAGTGCAGAGCCGGCCACAAAGCGGAATTGGCGAAGCCTTCGTAGTAGCCGCCGTAATGCGCCGCCGGGAGATCAAGCAAGGCCAGCGCACCCGCGCCCAGCGATTCGATTTTGGCGAATGAATCCTTGGAAACGTTGTCGCGAACGCGTCCCGATGAGCCGACCCAGATCGCGCCGGATTTTTCCACCACGGGCAGCAACGCTGCTGCCAGTCCACCGGTCATCGGCTCATTTGCTTTTGCGCGCGCGACACGATTGGAAACAACGACGAGATCCACAGGGTCCCCTCCCGAGTTTTGCAGACGCAAAACTAACACCTGTTCATCAATATGGTTCCTCGCCACCCTTCCGACTGATTGACGTCAAACTTGGGTGGACAAGCGGAACCAGGTTCCATCACGCAAAGGGTGACCCATTAAAAACGATTTGCATAGTCTTGACACATTCGGAATCATGGAACGCGCACATATGCGAAATACCGTCACGCAAATTCCGATGTCGAGCGCAGACATTAATTTTTTGCAACGTTCGCCGACGGCTTATCTTATGCGATTGAAATGCCGCACCTTTAACTGCGCCAATAGCGATCCTCCCAGTTCCGCGACAATTTCATACCGGTGAGAATCAATCCTGCCATTGAATAAGTCTGCGGGAAATTTCCGAACAGAGCGCCCGTTTTCGGATCGATGTCTTCCGACAACAGGCCGTAGCGATTGCGATGCAACAGTGCATCGGCGAATGCCTCACGCGCTTCCTCGCGCCGTCCCTGCTGCCACCACGAATCGATCAGCCAGAACCGGCAGATCAGGAACGCCGTCGCAGGCAATCCAAAATCGTCTTCCGCCGCGTAGCGCATCATATGCTTTTCGCGCAGAAGTTCGCGCTCCATCGCCGCCACCGTCTTGATGAAACGCGGATCGTCGACCTCACAAACACCGAGATCGGGCAACAGCAATACGCTTGCATCGAGGTCGTCGGAGCCGAACGCAGCGGTGAACGCTTCCCGCTTCGGATTCCATGCCTTGTCGAGCAATTCCTTGTGAATCGGATCGGCGACCGAATTCCAGTAGGCCGCGCGATCGTGCAAGCCGAGGCGCGTCGCGATCGATGCGAGCCTGTTGACACCCGCCCAGCACATCGCCGCGGAATGGGTATGGACCCGTTGCCGCCCGCGATACTCCCAGATACCTGCGTCCGGTTTCAGCGCGACATCGGCGGCTTTTCTTCCAAGCTCCTCGAGCAGATGAAACAATTTTTCGCCACCCGGTGTCGGTAACCGGCGATCGAAAAACAGCGGCAGCGCGGCGAGGATCACGCTGCCATAGGTATCATGCTGGCTCTGCTCGACGGCAGCGTTGCCGACGCGCACCGGACCGTCGCCCCGATAACCCTTGAGATCGGTGGCGACCCACTCGTCGAGCGGAAGATTCGGCACCACGCTGTAGACCGGCTTCAG
>JAGVII010000542.1 GCA_020056155.1 Afipia sp. | reverse complement strand
TACATCGGCACCCACGGCGACAAGGGCGCGCACCGCGCCGACGTCATCCTGCCGGGCGCGGCCTATACCGAGAAGGCCGGCATCTACGTCAACACCGAGGGCCGCGCGCAGATGGCCAACCGCGCCGCGTTCCCGCCGGGCGACGCGCGCGAGGACTGGGCGATTATCCGCGCGCTGTCGGAAGCTGTCGGCAAGAAGCTGCCTTATGACTCGCTGGCGCAATTGCGGCAGGCGATCTTCAAGGCGGTGCCGCACCTGATGCGGATCGACCAGATCGAGGCCGGCGATGCGGCGGGCGTGAAAGCGCTTGCGGCGCGTGGCGGTTCGGTCGAGAAGGGCGCATTCAAGAGCGCCGTTCAGGATTTCTACCTGACCAATCCCATCACGCGAGCGTCCGCGGTGATGGCCGAATGTTCGAAACTCGCCTCCGGGCAAATGCTGACGGCGGCGGAGTGAGCGTGATCCGATGACCGAATTCTTCGCAAGCGAGTTGTGGACCGGCTTTTTGTGGCCGCTGATCGTCATGGTCGCGCAAAGCGTGCTGCTGCTCGTACTGCTGCTGGTTGGGATTGCCTACATCCTGCTGGCCGACCGAAAGATCTGGGCGGCGGTGCAGATCCGGCGCGGCCCCAACGTGGTCGGGCCGTGGGGCTTGCTGCAATCCTTCGCGGACCTGCTCAAGTTCGTGCTCAAGGAGCCGACGATTCCGGACGGCGCCAACAAGGCCGTGTTCCTGCTGGCGCCGCTGGTCACCTGCGTGCTGGCGCTGGCCGCATGGGCGGTGATCCCCGTCAATCTCAACTGGGTGATCGCCGACATCAATGTCGGCATCCTCTACATCTTCGCGATCTCGTCGCTGTCGATCTACGGCATCATCATGGCCGGCTGGTCGTCGAACTCGAAGTATCCGTTCCTCGCCGCCCTTCGCTCCGCCGCGCAGATGGTGTCGTACGAAGTCTCGATCGGCTTCGTCATCATCACCGTGCTGCTGTGCGTCGGTTCGCTGAACCTGACGGCGGTGGTCGCGGCGCAGGACACCAGGCTCGGCATTCTCGGCTGGTACTGGCTGCCGCTGTTCCCGATGTTCGTGATTTTCTACGTATCGGCGCTCGCGGAAACCAATCGTCCGCCGTTCGACCTGGTCGAAGCGGAATCGGAACTGGTCGCCGGCTTCATGACCGAATACGGCTCGACGCCGTACCTGCTGTTCATGCTCGGCGAATACGTCGCCATCTGCACCATGTGCGCGCTGGCGACGATCCTGTTCCTCGGCGGCTGGCTGTCGCCGATCCCGTTCGCGCCGTTCACCTGGGTGCCGGGCGTCATCTGGTTCGTGCTGAAACTGTTCTTCATGTTCTTCCTGTTCGCGATGGCGAAGGCGATCGTGCCGCGCTACCGCTACGACCAGCTCATGCGGCTGGGCTGGAAGGTGTTTCTGCCGTTGTCGCTGGCGATGGTCGTGATCGTCGCCGCTGTTTTGCAATTCGGGGGGCTTGCTCCGAAATGAGGTCGTCGTCATGGGCATAGCAAGCACAGCCAATTCGCTTCTGCTGAAAGAGTTTGTCTCGGCGTTCATTCTCGCCATGCGCTACTTCTTCAAGCCGAAGCCGACACTGAACTATCCCTTCGAGAAGGGACCGATCTCTCCGCGCTTCCGTGGCGAGCATGCGCTGCGCCGCTATCCGAACGGCGAGGAACGCTGCATCGCCTGCAAGCTGTGCGAGGCGATCTGTCCGGCGCAGGCCATCACCATCGAGGCCGGCCCGCGCCGCAACGACGGCACGCGCCGCACGGTGCGTTACGACATCGACATGGTGAAATGCATCTATTGCGGGCTGTGCCAGGAAGCATGTCCGGTCGACGCCATCGTCGAAGGCCCCAATTTCGAATTCGCGACTGAAACGCGCGAGGAACTTTATTATGACAAGGCGAGGCTGCTCGCCAACGGTGACCGCTGGGAGCGTGAGATTGCGAAAAGCATCGAACTCGACGCGCCGTACCGGTGAGGTGAGGGTATGACCGGTCCCGCGCTCTTCTTCTATCTGTTTGCCGGCGTCTGCGTGGCGTCAGCGGTCATGGTTGTGACCTCGCGCAACCCTGTGCATTCGGTGTTGTTCCTGATCCTTGCGTTCGTGAACGCAGCCGGGTTGTTCATGCTGCTCGGCGCGGAATTCCTCGCCATGATCCTGATTGTGGTCTACGTCGGCGCGGTCGCGGT
>JAGVII010000577.1 GCA_020056155.1 Afipia sp. | reverse complement strand
GTGTGCTCTTCCGATCCGCGTGCTCACGCCAGGCGGGAAACCGGCGATCCAGATAGCTTTCCAGAAGAGCCCAACTCTCGGCATCGAACCCCCGCGCCAAAGCAATGAGCTCATCGAGCGTGAAGTCGTCCAGTACGCGCCCCGCTTCGGGGCCGGCGGTAATAAGCCCCTCAAGCGCCCCGGTGTCGTGGTCGAGCGTCATCTCTATAAACTGGGATCGTACCTTGGACTTCTGCCCGTTTGATTTCCACGCGCCGGGGCCGTAGTTGCCCCAGGCCGAACCGAGCTGGGCGCCGAACGGCGACCAGCCGAGCAAACCGGCGCCAAAAATTCCGAGCGGTATCGCCACCGCAAGCTCGCCTCTTGCGCCGATAAACAGCGCCGCGGCCAGCGTCACAATGCCTCCGCCGCCGCGAACGACTTTCGCCAGCCATTTCGGGTCGGCGCCCTTGATGATGTTGAGGGCGACGTAGAGCAGCGCGACGGCGACGATACCTGCGATCAGGGTCGGCATGGGTCAATCAATCTTTGCTTTCAAACGCGGCTTCGCGCGCGATGCGGCGTGAACGATCAGTGTTCATGTATGTGTCTAGCGTGCTTTGAGGAATGCGGACATCTGCGAATTTTTGCCGCTGGCCGCCGGCCGGAACGACAAGCCGTCATCCTGAGGTGCGAGCTCCGCAGGCAAATTTATGCAGCCTGCGTAAACTTGGCTGCCCGAGCCTCGAAGCAGGACGGCCATGCGGAGCCGCGCATCCTTCGAGGTTCGCCGCAAGTGCGCGGCTCACACCTCTGGATGACGCGCCACTGAAAATCCAGAGCCGCCTTGCTATTTCATCTGCCCGAGCAGCGCCGCCGCTCCTGAGGTGTTCTTCGCCAGCCGCAGCAGCGCATCGCGCCCGCCGGCCGCGTAGGCCGCCGCCGCGCGGAGAAGCTCGCGCAACTGCGCCGCAGAACCCATGTCGAAACGGCACCACGCACCGCCCGTCAGCCGCGCGATCTCGCGAAACGCCGCCTCCGCCACCGGATCGTTGCCTTCCTGGAACATGAAGCATGGCACCTTCAGCAGACCGAGTTCGCCCGCGGTGACGCAGAGCGCGTCCACGTTCTCCTCCATCGCGTCGCCGACGAATACGATGGCCCGCACGCCCGACGCGACGGCCTCGCGCCGCGCATCCGACAGCACACGGCCGAGCTGCGTCTGCCCCCCACGGCAATCGATCTTGCCCATCAGCCTGGCCAGATGCGCGGTGTCGGAAATCCATTGGCTGGCGCGGCATTCGTTCAGACCGCGATAGTAGACAAGACGAACCGAAAGACCGCCGATACTGCCCGCCTCGCGAAACATGTCCGCCTGAAGCTGGCACGCCATGTCCCACGTCGGCTGGCGGCTCATCGTGGCATCGAGAGCGAAGACCAGCCGGCCCGTGCCTGCCTTGCCCGGTGTCATCGCACGCGCTTTCGCGACGAACGCCGCGATGTCCGCGGCGGACGTCTGTGCGTCCGGCACGGTTCGGTCGCGGCCCGAGACAGGCTGCTTGCCGGTTTTTGGAATGGTCGGATCGCGCGTCATCTGAGCTCGCGGTTGAGTGCGACTCTTATGTGGAGCGCGACGGACAGTTGGTCAATTCATCGGCCGCGGAAACCGCCGGCCGAAGGCGATCCCTACTCGATCGGCACCGCGAGCCGTCCTATGAGCTTGGCCACCTCGCTCAGCCGGCGGTCGTCATGTTCGGCGACGGCGCGCGCCAGACGCGACAGGCATTCGTCATCACTGACGGCGGGCGGTGCACGCTCGTCCGCTGACGGCGCGAGCGCGGGAGACTTGGGGAAACTGCTGATGCCCATGACTATCACCTCTTAATGACTATCACCTCATAGTTAGGTGAGTTCAAACAAGCAGAAGTCATGCCACCAGCGTATTATGGCGGTTCGAGACAAGTCGACAGCTAAGGAGAACTGTCACGCGAATGTGCGACACGCCGGAAACCGATCCGGCGTGACCATCTGCGTTCGAGAGCTACTCGTGAGAAGGAGCGAATTGCGCCACAGAGCCGGGCTTCGACGCCGCGCTGGTCTTCGGCTCGGCGGGCTTCGGCACTGCAATCTTCTTGGTATCGACCGGCGCGAGCTTGCTTTCGCCTTCAAGGAACTTGTCGAGGACGCCCTGGATCGAGGTCTTCACCTGGTCAGGTCCGCGATCGCTCATGTCGGTATGCTGGAAGCCGGTGTTGACCACGGTGATGCCCGACTGCTCGCACGTATCGTCGTCCGGCACCACGCCAGGATCGGCCTTGAACACGGGATCCTTCGAACGGAACGAGAGAATCTTGAACTTGCCGTCGGTGAGGAACGGCACGCGCAGATTGTCGAGCGTGACGATCTTCTTCACATTCTCCGGATGCACCTTGGCGTAGTACATGGAGATGTCGCCGCCGTTGGAGTGTCCAACGAGGGTCAGATGATGGTAGTCGGCGTTAGGCTGGATCTTCTGGATCTGCTTCACGGTAAAATCGATGTTCGCGACGCCGCGCTCATAGACCGGCAGGCGTCCGACGTACAGTTCGCCGACCTTGGTGACCAGAGGCGCATCGGTCGCCAGATCGTGTTGAATGCTCGCGACGAAGTAGCCGCGGGCAGCGAGCACGTTGGCGAGGAACGAGTACTCGGTGAATTTGACGGTATTGCCGTGATTGACGATCGCCACGGGTAGCGTGAGCATGCCGGCGTTGGCCTGCATCTCCTTGTCGCGGCGCACCGCGATCGCGACTTCGATCGGGCGATCACGCGTTGAATCGTAGAACGTCAGCGTCTCGTGACGGATCGCCCATTTGCTCGCAGTGAAGTATGCGACGACAACGATCGCAAACAGACCAAGC
>JAGVII010000326.1 GCA_020056155.1 Afipia sp. | reverse complement strand
CCGCATCCTGCTGCCGATGATCAACGAGGCGATCTACACCCTCTATGAGGGCGTCGGGAACGTCGAAGCCATCGATGCGGCGATGAAGCTCGGCGCGCATCATCCGATGGGGCCGCTCGAACTGGCCGACTTCATCGGCCTCGATACCTGCCTGTCGATCATGCAGGTGCTGCACGAGGGACTGGCGGATTCGAAGTATCGTCCGTGCCCGCTGCTGGTGAAGTATGTCGAAGCCGGATGGCTCGGGCGCAAGTCGCAGCGCGGGTTCTACGATTACCGCGGCGACAAGCCGGTTCCGACGCGGTAATCCCGCGCGACAAAACCCGCTCCAGATAAGATTTGTTAATTGTCCCCGGGCTAGGTTCGCTCAACTTGAGTCGGGGAAGAGTGCGTTTCCATGGACGTAATGAGCATCGTCAGCAGCATGATGGCCATGCAGGCTGCCAACACCCAGCAGCAGATCGCGACCAGCGTCATGAAGCAGAACATCGATTCGGAGAAGTCGGTGCTGCAATTGCTCCAGCCCGCGGCGAACAACCCGCCGGGCGTCGGCGGCAATCTCGATATTTCGGTCTGAACCCGGTCAGGAGACCGGCGTAATCCATCCGATACCGGCGCCGCCGGGCTCGGTCAGGATCGCGATTCGGCCGACATGCGGCACATCGAAAATCGGCCGCATCAGTTGCGCGCCGGATGCAATGGCTGTCTTCACCCGCGCATCGACATCATCCACCGCCAGATACGGCATCCAGCCTTCGGGACACCCTCGAAGGCCGGGCGGTTGGTCGGAAAGATTCCGGCGGCCATTTCGCCGTCCGCATAGGCGATCCAGTAGGTCGCGCCGTCGTCCATTGGCATCGGCTCGAACGTCCACCCGATGGTCGTCCTGTAGAATTGCATGGCGCGATCCGCATCGGGCGTCACCAGTTCATTCCAGTGGAAGTGTCCGTGCGATGCCATGGCCGTCTCCTTCGTTGATGTCCTGACGCGCAGACGAGTAGATTGGCTACATCATGCCGCTGGCGTCGAGTACCGACAGGATGTTGCCTGCGGGATCCTTGAACCAGGCGATCGTGGGGCCGCCATTGCCGCGCGAGATGCCCTTCGCGTCGGTCTTGATACCGGGCTCGCTGTAAATTTCGAACCGGACGCCGCGTTTTGCAAGCTCGTCGACCGTCCTGTCGACGTCATCGACCGGGAAATTGAGAACGGTGAAAGTCGCCGGGGCGTGATTGGCTTTCGGATAGATCAGCACATCGGCGCCGCCCCCGAGATGGAGGCTCAGAATTCCATGGTCTTCGGATACATCGAGTCCCAGCGTGCGGCCGTAGAATTCCCTGGCCTTGTCGATGTCGTTGGTCGAGAAGCCGCTGAACGCATGACTTGCTTTCAACATGGCTGCACTCCTTTGCATCACGATGGTTTCGGCTTGCGCCCACGCGGCATGAAATGCGCGGGTGTAGAGATTGGTTGCGCCACCCGGCGCCGGAATGACGTGGATGTCATTCCGGGCGCGGAGGCGGCGGCGGGCCGTGCTAGGCGGCCTGTTCATAGGCCTGCTTCAGGGTCTTGATGTCGAGCTTCGTCATCTTCATGACGGCTTCCATCACCTTTTGCGACTGCGCAGGCGACGCGCGCCCCATCAGGTGGGGCATCTCGTTCGGAACGACCTGCCACGACACGCCGAACTTGTCCTTGAGCCAGCCGCACTGCTGCGTCTCGCCTCCGGCGGAGAGCTTGTCCCAGTATTCGTCGATTTCCTGCTGGGTCTCGCAGTTCACCATGAACGAAATCGCCGGTGAGAAGCTGAACATCGGCGGGCCGTTGAGGGCGAGAAACTTCTGTCCCTCGATCTCCATCTCCGCCGTCATCACCGAGTCTTTCGGCATCGGCATGTTGTCGCCGTAGCGGGCGATATGCCCGATCTTGGCGGACTTGAAAACGGACTTGTAGAAGTTGACGGCATCCTCGGCTTTGCCGTCGAAGAACAGGCAGGGCACGATCTTTTGCATGGCGTGACTCCTTGGTGTCAGGTCAATGGGTGGATGGCGGGCATCACGCCGTAACGAAGGTGTCGAAGCCGCCCCAGAACATGCGCTTGCCGTCGAAGGGCATATTCTTCGGATCATTCATCATTTTTTCGAGGCGTGGATCCTTCATGACCTTTTCCAGGACTTTGTCCCGGTGCTTGCGCGACTTGTAGGTGATCCAGGAGAAGACGACGGTTTCGCCGGTCTTGAGCTTCACGCTTTGCGGAAACGAGGTGACCTTGCCGGGCTTGACGTCTTCGGCAACGCATTCGCGATAGTCGAGCGCGCCGTGCTCGAGCCAGACCTTGCAGGCCAGCTTGGCCATGGCGGTGTAGGCCTTCATGTTCTTCTTCGGGACCGGCAGAACAAATCCGTCGACGTACTGCATTTCGAACTCCTTTGGTGTTTCCAGGTTTGTGCCGGATGTCCGGCGGTGAGGTGTTTTGCGTGCGCGTCAGGCTGCCTCGGCTCGGTTGTGCGGAAACGGATCGCGCCAGGCGGGAAGGTCGTTGAGGAGGGCATGCCACCGCACGATCTCCGGGAAATCGCCGACCGGAATATGCGCCTTGTCCGCATAGGGCAGCGTCACGGCGACGGCGAAGTCCGCGACGGTGAGCGCGTCGCCGACGAGATACTCCCGGCCGCGGAGGTGGTTGTTGAGCACCGAGCCATGCTGGCGCACCCATTTCTCGGCTTCCTGCACAACGGCGGCGTCAGGCTCGCCGAAGCCGAACTGTGGCTTGATGAGATTCTGGAAATACAGGCTGCCGGCAAAGCGTGTGAAATGGTTGGCGTCCCAGCTCAGCCAGCGCATCACTTCAATCTGGCGCTCGTCTTTGGGCCACAGGTCCGATCCCGCAACCCGCGCGAGATGGCACATGATTGCATTGGCTTCCCAAAGCGTCGTCTCGCCGTCCTGCAAGACGGGAACCTTGCCGTTGGGGTTGATGCCGAGAAACTGCGGCGTCCGGTTTTCCGTTTTCGCCAGATCGACATGCACGTATTCGACCGGTGAGCCGAGATATTTGGCGACGGCGCAGGCTTTCCGCGGATTTAGCGTCTCGGAATAGAAAAGCTTCATGTTGCACTCCTCTCACGCACGAAGGTCTTGCGGTCTGACGTCTGGCGCAGTCAGGCGAAGAACTGTTCGAGCTTGTCGAGCGTTCCGGTCCAGCCGCGCTTGTGGCCGTCACGGGCGGCTTCATCGAAGAATTTGTCGTGGGTCAGCGTGAGCAACGTGACGTCGCCTTCCTCGCGCAGCACGACCGTTACCTGCGAGACTCGCTCGGGCGTCGAATGCCACGCCCAGCTGAACACCAGCCGTTGATAGGGCGTCACTTCGAGATACTTGCCCCCGACCTGGTGCGCTTCGCCGTCGTCGGTGCTGAAGTTGATACGGAAGTGCCCGCCGACGCGCACATCCATGTCGGCCTTCACGCTGTCGCCTATGGTGTGTCCGGGTCCGAACCACTGGACGATTTTGGCGGGGTCCGTCCACGCTTCGAAGACTTTGGAGGCTGGGGCTTTGAGTCGTCGGGCGAGGGTGAGGCTTGGCTGGGTGAGCATAAATCCTTCTCCACAAAAGCGGCGAGACGATCGAGTTGCGCGGTCCAGAATCGCTGGTAGCGGCTGAGCCATTCCATTGCCTGCTCCATCGGGGCCGCAGTCAGGCGGCACGTGACCGTGCGGCCTGTCTTGGTCTTGGTGATCAGCCCCGCGTCCGACAGCACATCGAGATGCTTCATGACGGCGGGCAGGGACATCGCGAACGGTTTCGCCAGTTCGCTGACGGTGACGCTTTCGCGCCCCTCAAGTTCAGCCAGCAACGCGCGCCGTGTCGGATCGGCGACAGCGGCAAACACGCGGTTCAGGCGGTCGGTCGAATAGTAAACCATGTG
>JAGVII010000323.1 GCA_020056155.1 Afipia sp. | reverse complement strand
GGCGCCGACGGCGTGCTGACCTACTTCGCGCCGACAGCGGCGGAAAAGCTCAGGGCTGGACGCTGACGGGCTTGCAAAGCAAAACTTGTCATCACCGGCCTTGTGCCGGTGATCCCGATTAGCTGAATGCGGTGTCCTCGCATCGGGATGCCCGGAACAAGTCCGGGCATGACGAACTCCGGGACATGCACGCGCTGGGAATTCTCAAAACACCCCCGGTTCCGACCCCGATAACTTTTTCTCCATGTGAGCCTAAGCCATCTTGCGTACGCAATCCGGCGGGGCCATGTGCGCAGGAAGCGGTCCGGTGGAACTTTCGGGACCGTCGAGGAGGGTTTCCATGTCTGACACGAGAAACACTGGCGGCGCGACATCAGGTGCAACCTGGCGCAACAATCCGTCGGCCAGCGCAAGCGCGCAGCAGGCGTACGATCCGTGGTTGCAGCCCGAGTTGTTTCGCGGCGTGCTGACCAAGCGGTTCTTCGCGTTTCTGATCGATCTCGTGATTCTGTCGATCCCGATCATCCTCGCGGTCATCTTCGTCACCCTGTTCGGCATCGTCACGCTCGGGCTGGGCTGGTTTCTGTTCTGGCTGATCTCGCCATTCTCGGTGGTCTGGGCGCTGCTCTATTACGGCATGACGCTTGGCGGACCGAACGGCGCCACCATCGGCATGCGCATGATGGACATCGAGATGCGGACCTGGACCGGCGAGCGGCCGTACTTCATCCTCGGCGCGGTTCACGCCGTTCTCTACTGGGTATCGGTCTCGTTCCTGACCCCGCTGGTGCTGCTGGTCGGCCTGTTCAATGGCCGGCGCCGGTTGCTGCATGACGTTGTGCTGGGGACCGTCTTCATCAACAGCAGTGTTCAGGCTTCGGCGGTTCAGACCACGCGCGTTTAGAGGGTTTCCAGCCCGGGCAGATCACATCCGTGTGGCCTGCCCGGAGCCGGACAGATTGCCGCCGGAAACCGGGGTCATTCTCGCGGCAACGCGTTCAAACTCGTTGACCCCTGCCCTCCGTGGCGCGATGCTGTGAAGGGAATCGCGCAGACCGGAGACAAACGGCCACACGTGACACAACACTCGCGCAATACGCCGCAATTCTATCTGACGGCGCCCTCACCCTGCCCCTATCTGGAGGGAAAGCAGGAGCGCAAGGTCTTCACGCATCTGGTCGGCGACAAGGCCGGCGAACTGAACGATCTCCTCACCCATGGCGGCTTCCGCCGCAGCCAGTCCATCGCTTACCGTCCCGCCTGCGACCAGTGTCGCGCTTGCGTATCGGTGCGCGTCATCGCCAACGAATTCCGTCCGTCGCGCAACTTCCGCAAGATCCAGGCGCGCAATGCCGACATCGTCAGCGAACTGCGCACGGCGGTGCCGACTTCTGAACAATACTCGGTGTTCCGCGCCTATCTCGATGCCCGCCATCGCGACGGCGGAATGGCGGACATGACCGTGCTCGATTATGCGATGATGGTCGAAGACAGCCACGTCGCCACCCGCATCATCGAGTATCGCCGTCGCACCGCCGACAGCGGCATCACCGGCAAGGGTGGCGACCTGATCGCCGTGGCTCTGACCGACGTTCTCAGCGACGGGCTGTCGATGGTCTATTCGTTCTTCGAGCCGGGCGAGGAAAGCCGATCGATGGGAACGTTCATGATCCTCGATCACATCGCCCGCGCGCGGCGGCTCGGCCTGCCTTACGTCTATCTCGGCTACTGGATCGATGGTTCCCGCAAGATGGACTACAAGGCCCGCTTCCTGCCGCAGCAGAGGCTGGCTCCCAGCGGCTGGCTGCGCGTCGAAGCCACCGGCTCGATGGCGCCCGAGCCGCAGGACTGAAACCTTCCGTTTCGTCATTGCGAGGAGCATTTGCGACGAAGCAATCCAGCTTTTTCTGACTGGATTGCTTCGCTTCGCTCGCAATGACGGTTGTCAAACCGTCGCTCACGCCGCCTGCTGACCGGTTGCACCCTGCAACGCGCCTGCGGCGCGCAATGCACCCGCAACAGCCTGCTCACGCTGCTCGGGACCGATCTGGATTCCGTCGGCGGCGATGATCTCGGGATTGGTGATGCCGATGAAGCCGAACACCCAGCGCAGATACGTTTCCAGATGCTCGCCTGCCGCAGCCGGCGTGTCCGCACCGTAGAAGCCGCCGCGCGAAATGGTGACGATCACGCGCTTGTTGGCCGCAAGCCCTTCGACGCCCTTCTCCGAGTACTTGAAGGTCTTTCCCGCAACGAGGATGCGGTCGATCCATGCCTTGAGCTGGCTCGGAATGGTGAAGTTGTACATCGGCGCTCCGATGACCACGATGTCGGCGGCCAGGAATTCATCCAGCGCAGCGGCACTGGCGGCGATGTCATCGCGCACGGCCGGTGCTTCGGGCGTCGCACCGTGGGCAGCCGCGAGATGCTCCCCGCTCAGATGCGAGAACGGCGTTGCGCTGATGTCGCGATAGGTGACGTCCAGATCGGGCGTGGTCTTGCGCAGACGCTCGACGGCCGCGGCCGAGAGTTGCCGGGAGACGGAATTGCCGCCGAGAATGCTGGCATCGATATGGAGCAGTTTCATAGGTTCCCCTTTAGCTCTAGTATCAGATTGATACCTGGACACTAATGGTGACCTTTGATAAACCGCACAAGAAGGCACATTTTTTGAACCCGAGCACAGCCGTGACACCCGAGCACACCGATGTAACCGCCCCGCCCGACCAGCACCTGCCGGGCGATTGCCTTGCCGTGGGATCGATCCTGTCGCGCATCGGCGACAAATGGAGCGTGCTGATCATCATGCTGCTCAGCGACGGCCCGCGCCGCTTCAACGAGATCAAGCGCATGGTCGGAGGGATCTCGCAGCGGATGCTGACCCTGACGCTTCGGGGGCTGGAGCGCGATGGCCTTGTGACGCGAACGATCTATCCAACCATTCCGCCGCGCGTCGATTACGAACTCACAGAGCTTGGCCACTCGCTCAAGGAGCCCGTGCAGCATCTCGGCTCATGGGCGTTCGCACATCTGGCGAAGATCCAGACCGCACGGCAGCACTTCGACAAAAAAACCGGCGGCCAGTAACCGCGATCAGCCCGTCACGAAATCGACCAGCAGTTTCACGTTGAGCGTCACGACAATCGTTGCGATCAGCACGGCGGCGG
>JAGVII010000257.1 GCA_020056155.1 Afipia sp. | reverse complement strand
GTTCCGCCGATGGCTTCCAGCGCCAGAAACGAGATCGCGCCTAGCGCCGTGTTCGCCACCCGTGCAGCCGACCAGCGGCGGGCGCTCTTGGCCGTAAAGCGGAGCGCATAATCCTCAAGGGTCTGGTTGGCAACCCATTGATTATATTGGCGCCTGACGCGGTCTATCCGCTGTCGCCCGGCCACTTGCATCTCCTTTGTCACGCTGTGGCGATCCTCAATCGGTTCCAAAATCTACGTCGCGCTTTTGCGGTGCAGTATGCGTGATTTCGCGTATCTGTGCGCTGCACAATTCGGGCCATCTTTTCCCCATCAAGGCGCTTTGTTCAGCAAAAAGGGGTGGTTATGTCAGACGAAAAACATCAGGGCTTACAGTCCGCATTCCGGCGAAAATTGCTTATGGGGATGGCGGCGTTGCCCGCCATGTCGCTCGTTTCCCGTCCCTCTTTCGGCGCCGGACCTGCGACCTCCGCCGTCAACACCACGGGTCTGGCGGTGACCGATACCGAGGTCACGGTCGGAATCCTGCACTCCGTCACCGGCACCATGGCGATTTCCGAAACCGGATCGGTGCAGGCCGAAAAGCTGGCCATTGAGCAGATTAACGCCTCGGGGGGTGTGCTCGGCCGCAAGATCAAGTTCATTCAGGAAGACGGCGCATCCGACTGGCCGACCTTCGCGGAGAAGGCGAAGAAGTTGCTCGTGAACGACAAGTGCGCGTCGGTTATGGGCTGCTGGACCTCGGCGTCGCGCAAGGCGGTGCTTCCGGTGTTCGAGCAGTACAACGGCATGCTCTACTATCCGACTTTCTACGAAGGCCTCGAACAGTCGAAGAATGTCATCTACACCGGTCAGGAAGCGACCCAGCAGATCATCGCGGGCCTTGATTGGGTCAACAAGACCAAGGGCGCGAAGACCTTTTACCTGCTCGGTTCGGACTACATCTGGCCGCGCACCTCGAACAAGATCGCGCGCAAGCATATCGAAGGCCATCTTCAGGGCGCCAAGGTTGTCGGCGAAGAATACTTCCCGCTCGGTCACACTCAGTTCAACTCGGTCATCAACAAGATCAAGCTGACCAAGCCGGACGTGATCTACGCGATCATCGTCGGGGGTTCGAACGTCGCGTTCTACAAGCAGCTCAAGGCGGCCGGCATCGACCTGTCGAAGCAGAAGCTACTGACAATCTCGGTCACTGAAGACGAAATTGACGGTATCGGCGGCGAAAACATCGCAGGCGCGTTCGCCTGCATGAAGTACTTCCAGTCGCTCGATAATCCGAACAACAAGGAATTCGTCGCCGCCTTCAAGAAGATGTGGGGCGAGAAGACCGTGATCGGTGACGTCACCCAGGCTGCGTATCTTGGTCCGTGGCTCTGGAAAATGACGGTCGAGAAAGCGGGCAGCTTCGACATCGACAAGATCGCGGAAGCTTCCGCCGGCATCGAGTTCACCAAGGCGCCGGAAGGTTACGTCAAGATCCACAAGAACCACCATCTTTGGTCCAAGACCCGCGTCGGTCTCGCTGGCCTCGATGGTCAGTTCAAGGTGGTCTACGAAACTCCGGATCTGATCGAGCCCGATCCGTTCCCGAAGGGCTACCAGTAAATCTCACTTCGATAGAGCTCCCAGGCGTGGGTTGTCAGTCCACGCCCGCAGCCCTCGCGCCGCGGATTCGTCTGCGGCGCGAGACTTCCTCTCCGCGGAGAATTTGAAATGTTCGGCGATTATTCGATTGGCGATCTCGGCGCGATCTTTGCGATGCAGGGCTTCGCAGGTCTCATTCTCTTCTCCGTTTACGTTCTGATGGCGCTTGGGCTCGCGATCATCTTCGGCCAGATGGGTGTCATCAATATGGCTCATGGCGAGTTCATGATCCTCGGCGCTTACGTCACATGGATGACGTCGAACTTCTTTCAGGCCTTTTTGCCCTCGCTGTTCAGCGGCTACTTCTTCATTGCGATGGCGCTTGCCTTCCTCGCATCTGGCGCGCTCGGAATGCTGGTGGAATGGGCGCTGATACGCCACCTGTACAAGCGTCCACTCGATACACTGCTCGCGACCTGGGGCCTGAGCCTGATCCTGCAACAGGCATACCGCTCGATCTTCGGCGCGCGCGAAGTCGGCGTCGAACTCCCGCAGTGGATGCTGGGCTCAAAGCAGATCACCGACACCATCGAGGTGCCGATTAACGGCATCTTCGTGATGTGCCTCACTGTGCTGATCACCATCGCCGTAGCCTACATCATGTACAAGTCTCGCTGGGGCCGTCAGGTCCGCGCCGTAGTGCAGAACCGTGTGATGGCCGGCGCCGTCGGCATCAACACAGAGAAGGTCGATCGTTACACCTTCGGCCTCGGCTGCGGCATCGCGGGCATAGCAGGCTCCGCCTTCACCATGATCGGCTCGACCGGGCCGACCTCAGGTCAGCTCTACATCGTCGATACCTTTCTTGTGGTCGTGTTCGGCGGCGCGGCCAGCCTGCTCGGCACTATCGCTTCAGCCTTCACCATCTCACAGGCGCAGTCCACCATGGAGTTCTTCATGTCTGGCTCCATGGCCAAGGTTCTCACGCTGCTCGCGATTGTCGGCATCCTCATGCTGCGGCCGCAGGGGTTGTTCGCCCTCAAGGTCCGGAAGTGAAAAGGCCAGAAAATGTCTAACAATGTCTCCGAGCAAACTGTTGCCGCAAAAGTCGTCAACGACAATCCGCGCTTCGCGAATCGCTCCGAACTTATCGGCATTCTGGTGTTGGCGATGCTGCTGGTCGTTGTCCTGCCGCTCACGCTGGACAACTTCCGGCTCAACCTGGTCGCGAAGTATCTGACTTACGCGTTCGTGGCGATTGGGCTGGTGATCTGCTGGGGGTACGGCGGAATTCTCAGCCTTGGGCAGGGGGTATTCTTCGGCCTCGGCGGCTACTGCATGGCTATGTTTCTCAAGCTGGAAGCATCCAGCGTCGCGAACACCAAGATCCAGTCGACACCCGGCATACCGGACTTCATGGACTGGAATCAGATCACGCAACTGCCTCTTTTCTGGCAGCCGTTCCACAGTCTGTCGTTCACGATCATTGCGATCATCGCGGTCCCGGCGATCTTCGCCTTTATCATCGGTGCGGCCATGTTCAAGCGCCGCGTCGGGGGCACGTATTTCGCCATCATCACCCAGGCGATTGCTGCGATCCTGACCATCCTCATCATCGGTCAGCAGGGTTATACCGGCGGCGTCAACGGCATTACCGATCTGCGCACGTTGAAGGGCTGGGATATCCGCACCGACAACGCCAAGTTCATCCTGTACTTCGTGGAAGTCGCTTGCCTGTTCGGCTGTATCGGCATCGCCCAGTTCATCCGACATTCGAAGCTCGGGCGCATTCTGGTTGCGATGCGCGAGAAAGAGGACCGCGTCCGGTTTTCGGGCTATAGCGTCGCCAACTTCAAGATCTTCGCCTTCTGCGCGGCGGCGGTATTCGCAGCAATCGGCGGCGCGATGTTCGCTCTTCAGGTCGGCTTCATGTCGCCGTCCTTCGTGGGCATCGTTCCGTCGATCGAAATGGTGATCTACACCGCGGTGGGCGGCCGGTTGTCCATCCTCGGCGCGGTCTACGGCACGCTGTTGGTCAATTTCGCCAAGACGAGTCTCTCGGAATCGTTTCCCGAGCTTTGGCTTTTCGGCCTTGGCGCGCTGTTCATCGCGGTGGTGCTGGCTTTCCCGAACGGTCTTGCCGGAATCTGGCGCGATCACGTCCAGAGCCGCATCGAGCGCCTGATCGCATTTCGCAAGCCCAAGACGGGTGGCAAGAGCGGCTGGACCGGCGGCTCAGTCGCCGACGGCGCCCCCGCGGAGTAGGAGCACACCATGCTGGTCGGTCATCAACCCAAGGAATTCCTGCTCGCGGTCGAAGCGCTCACAGTGTCATTCGATGGCTTCAAGGCGGTCAACGACCTGTCGTTCTACGTCGATGAGAACGAAATCCGCGTCATCATCGGTCCGAATGGAGCCGGCAAGACTACAGTGCTCGATTTGATCTGTGGGAAAACCAAGGCGACATCCGGTTCGATCCAGTTCCGCAATCAGGAACTGACCAGGATGAAGGAAAACCAGATCGTCCAGGCTGGCGTTGGCCGCAAATTCCAGACGCCGTCGATCTACGATGACCTCACGGTGTTCGAGAATCTCGAAATTTCCTATCCACGCGGGCGCACTGTGTTCGGCGCGCTGACATTCCAGCGCGATGCGACGGTTCGCGACCGGGTGGAAGAGGTCGCGGAGATGATCTTCCTGAAGGATCGCCTCGGCATGAGCGCCGAACTGCTCAGTCACGGCCAGAAGCAGTGGCTCGAGATTGGCATGCTGCTGATCCAGGACCCGGATCTGTTGATGCTCGACGAGCCGGTGGCCGGCATGAGCGTCAGCGAACGGATCAAGACCGCCGAACTGCTTAACCGCATCATCAAGGACCGTTCGGTGCTGGTGATCGAACACGATATGAAGTTCGTCGAGGACATCGCGCACAAGGTGACCGTACTGCATCAGGGAAAGATCCTGTCGGAAGGATCGATGGAGATGGTCCAGAACGATCCGAAGGTTATCGAAGTCTATCTGGGACACTGATGTCACGATTTAAGGAATACGCAATGCTCGCGATCTCGGATCTTCACGTCGCATACGGACAAAGCGAAGTCCTGCATGGTCTCAATGTCTCCGTTGCGCCCAACGAGATCGTCGCGATCATGGGCCGCAACGGCATGGGCAAGACCACGCTCATGAAGTCGCTGATGGGGATTGTGCCGACCAAGAGCGGTTCGGTCACCATGGAAGGCAGCGAACTCAGCACACTCAAGAGCTATGAGCGCGTCGCCAAGGGGCTGGCTTACGTGCCGCAGGGGCGGATGATCTTCTCGACCATGACGGTGAAGGAAAACATCGAAACCGGCCTGGTTTCGTCGGGTGAAAAGGAAGTTCCTGGCGACATCTATGAACTGTTTCCGGTACTGCTCGAGATGAAGGGCCGGCGCGGCGGCAATCTTTCCGGTGGCCAGCAGCAGCAACTCGCGATTGCACGGGCGCTCGCGACCAAGCCAAAGGTTCTTCTGCTGGACGAACCCACCGAAGGCATCCAGCCATCGATTATCCGTGAAATGGCGCGCACGTTAAAGCGCATCCGGGATGAGCGCGGGCTGTCGATCATCGTCTCCGAGCAGGTTCTGAGCTTTGCGCTTGATGTGGCCGACCGCGTTCTTGTGATCGAGAACGGCGAAATCGTCCGCGACGAGAAACGCGACGGCATCGATGCCACGCAGGTCGCCAAATATCTTTCAGTTTAACGATGACGTTTGTAACCAGGGGAGCATCCTAAATGCCAGATACACTGATCAAGGTCGATCTCAACCAGTCGGCCTACGACAACGACAAGGTTCACAATCGCTGGCATCCAGAAATTCCGATGGTTGAATGGGTCAGTCCGGGCGATGATTTCATCATCGAGACCTACGACTGGACCGGCGGCTTCATCAAGAACAACGATTCGGCCGATGACGTTCGCGACATCGACCTGTCAATCGTGCATTTCCTGTCGGGCCCGATCGGCGTCAAGGGCGCGGAGCCGGGCGATCTTCTGGTGGTGGATCTGCTTGATGTCGGCCCGATGAAGGAAAGCCTGTGGGGCTTCAACGGCTTCTTCTCCAAGCAGAATGGCGGAGGCTTTCTCACCGATCATTTCCCGCTTGCACAGAAGTCGATCTGGGACTTCAAGGGCATGTACACATCGTCGCGGCACATTCCGGGCGTCAACTTCGCGGGTCTGATTCATCCCGGCCTGATCGGCTGTCTGCCCGATCCGAAGATGCTGTCGATGTGGAACGAGCGCGAGACAGCGCTTATCGCGACCAATCCGACCCGCGTGCCGGGTCTCGCCAACCCGCCGTTCGGACCGACAGCGCACATGGGCCGCATGAAGGGCGACGCCAAGGCGAAGGCCGCGGCTGAAGGCGCGCGTACTGTTCCGCCGCGTGAGCACGGAGGCAACTGCGACATCAAGGATCTGTCGCGCGGCTCGAAGATCTATTTCCCTGTCTACGTTTCGGGTGCGGG
>JAGVII010000417.1 GCA_020056155.1 Afipia sp. | reverse complement strand
GGCGCTCCATGACGCAGACAAGTTTACGCAGTCTGCGCAAGCTTGACTGCTTGCGGCGATTTTGGGCGAGGGGACCGTACTTCCGGGACAGGACGGGCGCTTTCACGCCCCGATCCGGCGGCTTTCGCCGCGTTCATCCTGTCCGCGTCCAGCCACTCAAGGCAGAGCCACGTAGTTGGCCCGGACGGTGACCCCAGCCTCCCGGACGCAACGGCTGCGAACCGTGCGCGCGGGCGCCGCATCCTGCTCCGCTGTCAAGACGCCTCTAGAAGCGCCCCTCACGAACAGGACATGCGGACTATATTCCTATATCGGGGAATGTCAATCAAGGTTGCTATACGGATTCTTGACCGTCATTGCGAGCGGAGCGAAGCAATCCAGTTTTGTGGCCGGAAGCGATAACGCATGGATTGCTTCGTCGCTTCGCTCCTCGCAATGACGGATGCGCCGTAGCCAGATGGAGTGAAGCGAAATCCGGGCTACGCTTACATCGCTGTCGGAAGCAACATACAAAAGAAAAAGCGGAGGCTTGCGCCTCCGCTTTTTGTTCGTCGCGTCACCGGCCGGAGCCGATGAGACAAGCCGTGGTTTACCCCAACCGTCCCGCGGCATGGGCGAGCAGGGTGTAGACCAGCCCGGTTTCGGACACGAGGTGGCTGCGCAGGGCCGCCGGCCCGCGCTCGTCGCGCGAGACTTCGTCGAGCAGCCGCTCGAACTCGTTGATGTAACGGTCCACCGTCTGCTTGAAGGCACGGTCGGCGCGATACTTGCGCGAGACCTCGTCGAACGCCTTCTGGCCGGCCGGCGTGTAGAGCCGCTTCGAGAACGCCTTGCGCTCGCCGCGCTGATAGCGATCCCACATCTCGGCGGCGAGGTCGCGGTCCACCAGCCGGGCGATGTCGAGCGACAGCGCTTCCAGCGGATTTCCGGACTGGCGCGGAGCGGGCGCGCCACGGCCGCGCGGGCCTTCGTCGCTGTCGGAGCGGTTGAGGAGATCCGAAAGCCAGCCGTCGTTGTTGCCGCCATTGCCGACAGGGCTGACCGGCGGCGCTTCCGTGCGGCGCGGCGCGGGACCGGCCGGACCGAATTCCGGCGGCGGCAGGCTTGAGGCGCTGGTGATGTCGCGCGGACGCGGAGCAGGACGCGACACCGCCTCCTGACGTCCGCCGGTGCTGGCCATCACGAGGTCATCCTCGCGAACGCCGCGAGCGCCGGTGGCAACGTCGAGACCCTTGCCGTGGCGGGCGACGATCCGGTTGAGTTCGGCGAGCGCCTCGATCTGGTCGACGATGACCTTGCGCATCTGCGCCGTGCTCTCGGCGGCTTCCTGCGGCACTTCGAGAACGCCACGGCGCAGTTCGGCGCGGGTGGCGTCGAGCTCGCTGTGCAGTTCCGACGCCATCTGCTTCATGCCGTGCACGATGGTCGCGAACTTGTCGGCGGCCTGACGGAACATGTTCTCCGCCTCGCGGGTGCCCTGGTCGTACAGTTCGGCCATCGCCTCGGAGGTCTGGCGGCGCTCGTCCTCGACGGCCATGCGCACGGCTTCGAACTGGCGGCTGACTTCCGCCGAGCTGGAGCCTGCGGTCTGCGCCACGATCTGCGCGATGTCGCGCGCCCGCGTCTCCGCAGCGGCGAGCGAGTCGTCGAGCAGGTTCGTGAAGCGGGAGAGGCGATCGTCGAGGTCGTGGGTCCGCAGGTCGATGTTCGAGACCAGCGATTCCAGGATGGCGTTGCGGTCGGCGACGGAGTCGCCGGCGCGTTCGTTGCTCCTCTCGAGCAGGGTCGCGGCCTCGGCCAGCGCACGGCCGTGGTTCTCGAACTGCGCCGAGAGAGCGTTGAGATTCTCAAGCGCGCCCGAGGTCTTGGCGGTGAAGGTTCCGAGCTGCTGCTCCAGCGTGGAGGTGGATTCGCCGTTGCGGCTGGTCACGTCGTTCATCGTCGAGACGAATTCCGCGACGCGCGTGACGAGCGTGCGCTCCAGCGAGTTGAGGTTGTCGTGCGCGCCGGTGAGCACTTCCTGCAGCAGGATGTTGCCTTCGCGCAGCCGCTCGAACAGGGCGAGCGTGTCCGTGCGCAGGATCTTGCTGGTCTCCTGCAACTCGTTGATGGTCGAGGTCGCGACCTGACGCGACTGGTCGATCGCCGCGCGCGAGGTCTGGTCGATGTCCTTCAGCGACTTGCTGACGGCGCCGATCGCGATTTCGCTGGCGGTGTTGATCTGGCGCGCCAGATCGGAGGAGTTGTTCATCATCGCGACGGTGAAGGCGCCGCCGTGGTTTTCGATCGACTTCAGCGCGGAGTCCGCGGCGCTGCCGATGGTGACGGAAATCTCGGCGGCCTTGCCGGCGATGGCGTCGACCAGTGCGCTGCGCTTGCTGTCGACAAGCTGGGCGAGCTGCTCGGTATGCTCGCGCACGCCGTCGGTGATCGCCTCGACCTTGCCGGTGAGGGTCGATCCGAAGCGGTCGGTCGAGACGGCGATGGTGCGTTCGATCTCGGCGGAGGCCGACTTGATCTGCGCGGTCGCGCCGGTCGATGCGACGGTGAGGGTGTTCTCGGCTTCGCGGGCAGCCATCTGGATGCTGCGCTCGAGATCGGTAGAGACGGCCTTGAGGCTGGTGCCGAGATCGGTGGAGACGGCCTTGAGGCTGGTGCTGACGTCGCCGGAGACGCTGCGAAGATGCGAGCCCACCTCGCCGGAAATATCCCGCAGATGGGTGCCGACGTCGCCCGTGATGCCGCGAAGCTGCGAGCCGACCTCGTTGGAGACGGTCTTCAGTTCGGTGCTGACTTCGCTCGAGATGGTCTTCAACTCGGTGCCGACTTCGCTCGAGACGGCCTTGAGCTGGTTGCTGACGTCGCTGGACAGCGACAGCAGTGACTGCTGGGCGGCGCGCGCGCCTCCCTGAACCGTCGCGGTGGTGTCGGCCATCAGGCCGGTCAGGATGCGCTCGGCTTCCTCGACGCGCGACTTGATCGTCAGCGACAGTTCGTCGGAGCGGGAGCCGATCGCCTCGGCGGCATGCTGGCCGCTGGTGGTGACGCGGTTGGCGGCAGCCTCGACGCGGGTGTCGAGCAGGTTCTCGAACTGCGCGACGCGGGCGCTGATGTCCGAGGCGAGGGCGCTGACGTTGAACTCCAGGTTGTTCTGGATGTCCTTGACGCGGACCGACACAGCGTTGGCCATGTCGTCGACGCCGCTGGTCATCAGGCTCATCACCTGCGCCCCACGGCTTTCCATCGCATCGGCGATGGTCGCTGAGCGGTTCTCGACCACGGCCACGAAGGCTGCGGCGCGGCTGTCGAACGTCTGCACCACGGACGAGGTGCGGGTATCCACAATATCGACGAAGGAAGCGGTGCGGGTATCGAAGGCGTCGGAGAGCGCGTTGGTTCGCGCCTCGACG
>JAGVII010000227.1 GCA_020056155.1 Afipia sp. | reverse complement strand
CTCGTTGACGTTCTTGAGAAAGTCCGCGGCAGGTGTCTGGAAGTCTTGCCGGATGCCGGTCGTCGCCGTTTCCAGGATATTGCGGTCCTTGTCGATGATCATGGCGCCGGGAAGATTGCGCGATCTCGCACTCGACGTCAGCACGCTGCGGAAGGTCTGACGATCCTGGTCGTACAGTGGCCGCGCACGCGCAATGTCGTTCGACATCCCGAGGATGTCGCCACGAATGAGTTGCGCATGCTCGTAGACATAGGCATTGGCGACAATCAGCGAGTTCTCGATCACCGCGCGGGTACGAACTGAAAACAAGCGGTCGAGACCGCGATCGATGGTGACGTTGGCGACGATCGAGACCAGCACGGCCGGCAGCACCGCGATCACCGAGAACAGGCTGACAATCTGAACATGAAGGCGGGCCGCAGCTCGGCCACGGCGCCGGGCCTGTACGACCTGCCATACCTCACGGGCGATGATCCCGAGCAGCAACAGGACGGTTGCGCCATTGATCAGGAGGAACGTGACGACAATTTCGTGGGTCGGCGCGATCGGGGTCAGCCCGGTCAGCACAACGAAGGTCAGGAATGCCGACAGCAGCGAAAGCGCGACGGCAAACGGGGCCAATAGCCGATGCCATGGCCGGCCGGCCGGTTCGGCGACCGACGGTTCAATTGATGGGGCCGACGCTTCTACTGCGCTCATGCGGGGATCGGGTCAGGCCAAATTGCCGGAACACGGCGGTTGCCGTGTCCAGTGATGCATTCATATCACAATGTTGCTGAATTGCGACAATTCCTAGGCGCGCTAGCTCTCAAAGCAACACCTTCAACCGCTTCTAAGCCCAGCAAGCAGCTTTCAGGGCGATCCAGTCCTGGAACGCCACGCAGTTGCCCGCGCAGACTCTCCACTGCCGTGGGCTAGAGTGGGTCCAGGAAGGACTAGCCGCCGCTGCGATAGACCTGAATATCGAGATCCCGGATCTTCTTGCGCAGGGTATTCCGGTTCAGGCCAAGGAGGTCCGCCGCCCTGATCTGGTTGCCGCGATTGGCCGCCAGCGCCGCCGTCAGCAGCGGAATTTCGATCTCTTTCAGGATGCGATGGTAAAGTCCCGGCGGCGGCAGGCCGTTCGGGAAACCGGCGAAATGCGATGCCAGGTACATCTCGACCGCGCCGCCGAGATTATCGACGCTTTGCGGCATGCTGCCGCCTGAAACCACGGCAGGCGGCGCAAGCTCTCCCTCGATGACCGAGCCTGTAATGACGTCCTGCGGATAGAGCGCGGCCAGCCGGCGTGCGAGGTTTTCCAGTTCGCGCACGTTTCCGGGCCAGCGATGCTGCTTGAGCCGCTCCAGCGCCTGCGCATCGAGTTTCTTCGGCGGCAGGCCGTCCTTCTCGGCCAGCGCGAAGAAGTGGCGGATCAAATCGGGCAAATCCTCGATGCGCTCGCGCAGCGGCGGCAGCCGCAACGGGACGACATTGAGACGGAAAAACAGATCCTCGCGGAACAGGCCCTGCTGAATCAGAATGCGCAGGTCCTTGTTGCTGGCTGCGACGATCCTGACGTCGGTCTTGATCGGGGTGCGCCCGCCAACCGTGGTGTATTCGCCCTGCTGCAACACGCGCAGCAAGCGGGTCTGCGCCTCCATCGGCATGTCGCCGATTTCGTCGAGGAACAGCGTACCGCCCTCGGCCTGTTCGAAGCGGCCGGTCGCGCGGGCATTCGCGCCGGTGAACGCACCGCGTTCGTGACCGAACAACTCGGACTCGATCAGGTCGCGCGGAATCGCAGCCATGTTGACCGCGACGAACGGGCCGTTGCGGCGCTTGCCGTAGTCGTGCAGCGCTCGCGCGACCAGTTCCTTGCCGGTGCCGGACTCGCCGGAGATCATCACCGTCAGATCGGTCTGCATCAGGCGTGCGAGCACGCGATAGATTTCCTGCATCGCCGGCGAACGGCCCACCAGCGGAATGGAATCGAATTCACCCTCGTCCTTGACCGAGGCCGGACGCTCCTTCGGCTCCGACAATGCGCGGCCGACG
>JAGVII010000194.1 GCA_020056155.1 Afipia sp. | reverse complement strand
GATCTTCCAGGCCTTCACGATAACGGACGATGTGCATGAAGCCGCGCACGGCATCCGCATCGCTGGAGAAGTGAGGGATACCCGCTTCGCCGAACACGGCGCCGGAGGCTCCGCTGTCTCCAACCCAGGCCGCGAACACCGGTTTGCGGGAATAGGTTTCAGCGCGATATTTTTTCACGGCCGCGACCACCGCCCGTGCGGATTCGACAGGCGGGGCCAGCGTGTTCGGCGCATTCATGATCAGAACCGCGTTGTTGGCGGTGTCGCCCAGCACTTGTTCGCAAGCCAGTGCGTAACGCTCGCCATCCGCGTCGCCGAGGATGTCGACGGGATTGGCACCGGACCATCGCTCCGGCAGTACCTTGTCGAGGCTTTTCTTGACGTCTTCGGAAAGACCGGCAAGCTCTCCGCCGAGATCGATCAGCCGATCGACGGCGAGGACGCCGAGCCCGCCGCCGTTCGTGATGATTGCCAGGCGGTGTCCATGGGAGGATTGCAGGTGGCCCAGTGTTTCCGCGGCGGAGAACAGTTCGTCGAGGTCGAGCACACGCAACAGTCCCGCCCGGCGGAACGCCGCATCGTAGACGGCGTCGGCCCCCGCCAATGCACCGGTATGAGTTGCTGCCGCGCGCGCGCCCTGGGTGTGGCGGCCGGACTTGATAACCACCACGGGTTTCACGCGCGCAGCGGCTCGTGCTGCCGACATGAACTTCCGCACATCGCTAATCGATTCGACGTAAAGCAGGATCGCGCGTGTGTCGGAATCGAGCGCAAAATAGTCGAGCAGGTCGGCAAAATCGACATCGAGATTTTCGCCCATCGAGACGATGGCTGAAAATCCGACATTGCGGTTCGCGGCCCACTCAACCAGTGTAGTCGAGACCGCGCCGGATTGTGAAATCAGCGCGAGATCGCCGTCGTGCGGCATGCGCGACGCAAAGCTGGCGTTCAGCTTGACGCGCGGCACCAGAACGCCGAGCGATGGTCCGATCAGACGCAAGCCAGTTGTGCGCGCCGTCTGCGCTATGGCTTCCGTGTACGAGCCGGTGCCGAGACCGAGACCCGCGGAGAGCACCATCGCAGCCGGAAACCCGCGCGCCCCGGCTCTCCTCACGACCCCTTGAATGGCGGAGGGCGGTGTGGAGATGATCGTGAGGTCAGGCGTCCCCGGAATGTCCTTGATGTCGCGGAGCGTCTTGATGCCTTCGATTTCGGCGTACTTGCGGTTGACGACATGAATTGGTCCGCTGAAGCCGCCGCTGAGCAGGTTGCGCAGCGTTGAGCCGCCGACGGAGGCGTGCTTCGGACTTCCTCCAATGAGCGCGATCGAGCGCGGCGCAAACAGGTGGTCGAGGCGGTACGTGCTCATGGAAGGTCCCGGGCCAGCGTCGTCACAGGCTATCGCAATTGGGCGGAAAATGCGTCGGGGCCGGTCCAAGGGCATGAGGTCGCATGCCGTGATTCCTCAGATGGCTCGCTTCGTCCACCTTGTTACGGAACATGGTGCAGAGCAATAAAATTCACCACGCCATCCTTTTGATCGAAAGCCGATTGGCATGGGGCCCGACATGCTTCTAGACTATGCGGGCTGCCTCAGTGCGGAGCAGTAAGAGCGTTGTGTGATGAAGTTGCTTGCCCGGGCAGGTCGCGATGACAACTAACGAGAGCCACCTCGCCGCAAAGGGCCGATTGCGGCCGCCGAATCTCGGTCTGTTTCTCGCCGAAGGGCGAGGGGTGTTCGAACTGAACGCTACTTTGTTGATGGCGCCCGCGCTTCTGACGGCCCCACGTGGCGATGGTCATCCCGTACTGGTCTTGCCGGGTTTGCTGGCGAGCGATGTCTCCACCCTTATCCTGCGGCGCTATCTCGACCTGCTGGGTTTCTCCACCCATCCGTGGGGCTTCGGGCGGAACACCGGTGGCGTCTACAGCATGCGGGACAAGCTCGGCAAATTGCTGGCGAGTGTTCACGCTGCGACCGGCCGCAAGGTCAGTCTCGTCGGCTGGAGTCTCGGTGGCGTTTATGCGCGTGATCTGGCGTTACGGATGCCGGACATGGTTCGCTATGTCGTGACACTGGGTAGCCCGTTTGCCGGCGATATAACTGCGACGAATGCCAAGCGCGTCTATGAAATGGTCTCAGGTGAGACCATCGAAGACGCCGATATGAAGGACATTCAGGCGCTGTCCGGAGATCTGCCGGTGCCGACGTCGTCGCTCTACACGCGTTCCGATGGAATCGTGAACTGGCGCACTTGTCTTGTTCGCGAAAACGATACGGCGGAAAATATCGAGATTTCGCTCGCGAGCCATATCGGCATCGGCGTCAACGCAGCGGCGCTGTGGGCCGTCGCCGACCGTCTTGCGCAGCCGGAAGGCGAGTTTCATCCGTTCGATCGCTCGGGACCGTTTGCACTGGCCTATGCGCGTCCGGAGAAAGTCGGCGCGTAAAAGAATACTGCCCAGCGAGAATCGCCGGATAGGCGACAACGGCAAATCGGATCATGAAGCCGAAATGCGGACAAGAAAATGTCTGCAGGCGTCGTGGTCTCGTTGAAACGGGAGGGTCATATGGGTCACGCCAAGAAGCTGTCCTCGATGGACGCGTCGTTTCTGTATCTCGAAACGCCCGAGATGCCGATGCACGTCGGAAGCATGGCGATCTTCAAGCTGAAGGACGGCTATCAGGGCGACTTCTTCGAGGATTTCAAGAAGATGATCGAAGGGCGCATCCATGTCGCTCCGATCCTGAAGGCGAGGCTGGAGAAGGCGCCGCTCGACATCGACAATCCAAGCTGGGTCGAGGACGACCAGTTCGACATCAACCGCCATATCTTCCGCGGCAGCCTCCCGG
>JAGVII010000045.1 GCA_020056155.1 Afipia sp. | reverse complement strand
TCACGCGCGCTCGTCGATCTGGCGCGACAGGATCGCCGAAAACTCGTCTGCGAACCCTTCAAGCCGCTGGGCCTGCCGGTTCACCTCCGAGGTGAACTTATTGTAGAAAATTGTCGCCGGAATTGCGGCGATCAGGCCGATGGCGGTGGCAAATAGCGCCTCGGCAATGCCGGGGGCGACCACCGCCAGCGAGGTGTTTTTCGACGCCGCGATGGACTGGAAGCTCGACATGATGCCCCAGACGGTGCCGAACAGACCGACGAACGGGCTCGCGGAACCGACCGTCGCCAGCACCAGCAGCCGCCGGTCCAGCCGCTCGACCTCGCGGGCGATCGACACGCTCATCACCTTGTCGATCCGCATCTGCAGGCCGGCAAAGGAGCGCGACTGGCTCTCGAACGAGCGCTTCCACTCGCGCATCGCGGCCACGAACAAGGCGGCCATCGATTGCGTCGGCTTGGCGGCCAGCGCCCGGTAGAGTTCGTCGATCGACTGACCGGACCAGAACGCCTGCTCGAAGCGGTCCATGGCCTTCTTGGTGCGCGCATAAAGCAGCATTTTGTCGATCGCGATGGCCCACACCCACACCGAACAGGCCAGCAGACCGAGCATGATCGTTTTGACAACGAAGTGCGCATGCCAGAACAGCGAGATCAGCGACACGTCAGCGGATGCCAACGGCAAGGCCGACTGCGCGACGTCTGCTGGATTCATGATCGGTATCCTCTCAAGGCGATTGTCCTGTTTTACGCGCCAGCTGCGGCTGGTCATGGTCGCGCCAAGCGACGACCGTCGCAGCGAAAACGCTAACGCTGCCGATCGCCCCGTTCCGGTCTCGTGTCGCGTGGGATGGCCTGTCCCAAAGGCCGGGGTCCTGAATCCCCTGCTAACGTGTCAAAACGAGGGCTGCCGGCATCGCTTTAGCCCGACTAACAAAACGCTAATCAGGGTTAAGGCGGGGTTACCGGAGGCCGAATAGAGCCGGAAAATGGCTTTGTAAACCATGGATTGTGACAGGCGGGCGACCGGCTCCCGGTAACCTATGGGCCGGAACCGGGCATACCCCGCAACCTCCGGACCAGCGGCTTGAGCAACTGCGGCGACACGTAAATCGGGAACTGGGCCAGCGCGAAATACAGCCAGGTGAAACCCGGCAGCACGCCGTCGGTGCCCGCCAGCATCAGGCCCATGTTGCGCTGGGACGCCATCAGCCCGAGCGCCAGCGCGCGCTCATAGCCGGCCTTGCGGAACACCAGCGCGGTGGCGCCGAGCAGCACCGCGAAGACCACGAAGGCGAACCCGGTCAGCAGCACAACCCGGATGGGTTCGGCCCGGAAGTTCGCCGCCACAGTGCCCATGACGGCGCTGACGAAAACCAGCAGCACCAGAATGTTGAACCCGTCGATCGGCTGCCTGTGACGAACGATGGTTTCCGCGCCGGCCAGACGGCGGATCACAGCGGCAACGAAGATGGCTCCGGCCAGCATCGCGAACAGTTTCATTCCCAGTGCCAGCGGCGACAGCGTCAGCGCGCCTCCGAAGAACAGATACGCGAACAGCGGCGCAGTCAGCGGCACCAGCGCCGTGCTCGTCACCAGCGTGATGAGCACCAGCGTTGAATCCAGCCCCATCAGCGCCACCAGCGCCGGCGACGCCATCATCGGCGACGCCACCGCCTGCAGCATCAGGCCGAGAAACAGATCGGGCGAGGATTTATCGAGACCGCTCGCGAGGCCGCCGAGGCCGAACAGCAGCGGAACGGCGATGGTGCTCCAGACTGTAGCGCCGATCACCAGCGCGGGCCGCGCGAGGTAGCCGCGCATCGCCGCGACATCGACCCGCATGAACGAAATAACCAGCAGGACGAACACCGCTTCGGCCACGTAGGGCCTCAGTACCGTGCCCAGCGGAGGGATCGCGATGCCGATGAACACGAGCGCTGCAATCGCGCGGGTGCCCTGACGGCCGAGCCACGCCAGCATCGCCACGGGCAAGGCAAGCGACTGCTGCATATATGCAGACATGATCTCTCCGGAGGGAGGCCGACACTGATGGGCCGAACTGAGGGACTATTACAGGCGGCTTGAGAGGCGATGTACGCCGCGCTGCGCACTCTGCGCTCAGCGCATGACGTCAGAGCGCCATTTCATTTATCAACGCCACGTGCCGTTGCATGAGACGGAGCGCCACCAGCGGCGGCGGATGGATGTGACCCGCTTGATCATGACCTATTGATACGCACCGCCCGCCCTTGCTGGCAACCGGAAAGGCATGAGCAGGCCATGAGCAAGCGTGAGGACTGATCTGCCAGCGTGGAAGGGCATCGGCGACGGCCCCGCACGCTTTGTCTGGCGCCCGGAATGGGATTAATTGAAAGAATGGTATCCACCGTTCCGATCTCATCCAGTCCAATCCGGCGGCGCGGCGCGTTTGTATCCGCCGTATTGATCCTGTCCAATCTGGTGCCGCTGCTGGGAATCCTGTTCTGGGGCTGGGACACGTTTGTGCTGCTGTGCCTCTATTGCCTGGAGACCGCGGTGATCGGATTCTGGACCATCGCGCGGGTGGCCACGATGTCCCGCGATCCGGGATCGGTCGCGGGACGCAGCATCGCCGGCACGCTCGCGCTGGCGGGATTTTTCACGATCCATGCCGGGTTGTTCATGACCGTGCACATGCTGTTCATCACCACGCTGTTTGCAGGCCCGTGGGCCGGGCGCATTCACGATGCGCGGAATTTCATCAGCCTGATCGTGATCGGCAAGGATTTGTGGATTCCGCTGCTGGCGCTGTTCGCGGGTCAGGGCGCGATTTTCATCAACGACGCAGTGAATCGTTTCGTGTTCGCGAAGGCACCGCCGACCAATGCCGACACCGGCGCAATCATGGGCGGCTTCTACAAACGCATCGTGGTCATGCAGCTCGCAATCATGGGCGGCGCATTCATAGCGCAGGCAATCGGCGCCGCCGCGCCGCTGATTGTGCTGGTGCTGCTCAAGGTCATGATCGAGATCCGGTTTCAGATGAAAGCGCGAGACCTCGGAGCCTGATGTTCGGCTCCGATCGCTTTGTCGCCAAGGTCATCCGTGCGAGAGCGGCGGCGGCGCTCGCCCTTGGTGCGCCATTTCACAGTTTGTCATCACCGGGCGCCTCTGAGCGTGTGCAGTATCGCAATCTCTCCGGTCGTCCCCGCGAAAGCGGGGATCCATACTCCCTGTGTCATCGATATTCCTGCGATAGCCTGACTACTTCTTCCTTTGTCACCATAACCTTCGGTGGTTATGGGTCCCCGCCTGCGCGGGGACGACGATTGAATGCGTGGAAGCATTCCGCGTCATTCCGACTCCAGATTCAGTTTTCAAACAGCCACGCGCATTCGTTCTCGCGCATAGCGCGAGGTGAGCTTTTAGTTTGGCCCCTCAAGCGCGCGAGGCCTGCCTCGTTCGCGCCCTCAATATGAGGGGCATGGAGCGCCGCGAGGCGCACCTTGTCTTGTTTCGCTTCCGGCACCGCTTGCGACACGGTGAACCTCCGGAAGCGCATCGCCTTGCGGCGCTCCATGACGCAGACAAGTTTACGCAGTCTGCGCAAGCTTGACTGCTTGCGGCGATTTTGGGCGAG
>JAGVII010000447.1 GCA_020056155.1 Afipia sp. | reverse complement strand
GCCCTTCTTGAAGATGAAGCCGCCGTCAGCCATCACCTCGTCGAGTTTCGCCTGTGCCGCAGTCTTTGCTGCACCGTCAGCCGCTGCCGCAAGTGCCTTGGCTGCATCGGTGATCGCATCCGGACCGGCCCAGTACCAAACCATGTGCGCCATCGGGAAGTAGATGAGCGTCACCCAGAGAGGGACGAACAGCGCGACCGCCGCGAACTTCGTGCGTTCCGCAAAAGCGCCGACGATGAGCGCCGGGGTGATAGCAGCGAAGGTGAGCTGGAAGCAGAAATACACCAGTTCGGAAATGTTGACATCGACGCTGAAGGTCGCCGCCGCAGATTCCAGAGTGATGCCGGACATGAAGGCTTTCGAGAAGCCGCCGATATAATCGGAGCCGCCGGTGAAGGCGAGGCTGTAGCCGTACACCGCCCAGATGATGGTGACGATGCAGACGGTGTAGAAAACCTGAGCCAGAACCGAGAGCATGTTCTTGGAGCGGACGAGGCCGCCGTAGAACAGTGCGAGGCCGGGGATGGTCATCAGCAGAACGAGAATCGCCGATGTCATGACCCAGGCGTTATCGCCCTTGTTGATGGTCGGCGCTGCGTAGGCGGCTGTCGTGGCGAAGAGGCCGACTGCGAGAGCTGCCAATCCCGCGCTGGTGGGACGCTTGAACGTCATTTGCTTGTACTCCTGATAAGATGAGGTTTGCGCGAAATCAAAGCGCCGCGTCATCGGCTTCGCCCGTACGGATGCGCACCGCATGGTCGAGGTTCATGACGAAGATTTTGCCGTCGCCGATCTGGCCGGTCTTTGCAGCGCCGGTGATCGCTTCGATGGTCTTGTCGACTTGGGCCGAGGCGACAGCGACCTCGATCTTGATCTTGGGCAGGAAACTCACGGCGTATTCCGCGCCGCGATAGATTTCCGTATGGCCTTTCTGTCGGCCATAGCCCTTCACTTCCGTCACCGTGAGGCCGTGAACGCCGATGGCGGTCAGGGCATCGCGGACCTCTTCCAGCTTGAATGGCTTGATGATGGCCATAACAATTTTCATGGATTCTTCCCCGCTTGGGCCCGGTCGTACGGACCGGGCGATCTCGACTGAGTGTCACCGCGCGAAGACAGATCACTCCACGGGCACAGCCGGGTCCCATAGAATCAAATGCCGTGCCAACACCGCCAAAATTGCTAACGGTTTATGAATCCGAGGGTTTTCGGCATTGAGGGGGATGCGCAAGAAGCGGGCAATCCGGCTGCGCCTAAAAGTGCGACAGGGATGCCAAAAACATAGGCAGGTCAGACTGTCGACACATTCGTGCCCATCGGAGCAGCAAAAGGGATCTGCGCGCCGAAACAGGCGGCAGATCCTGACCGATTGAGGCGTTTTATTGGAGGGCTTCGCCGTGCTGGGTGATGTCCAGCCCCTCGACCTCGTGCTCGTGGGAAACCCGCAGGCCTGCCAGCATGTCGACGACCTTGAGCAGAATGAAGGTCACCCCGCCGGTCCAGACGAACACCGCGGCCACACCATAGGCCTGGCTCAGCAGCAGCCTGGGATTGCCCTCGATCAGTCCGGCGGTTCCGCCGATGGCGGCGGTGGCGAAAATCCCGGTCATCAGGGTGCCGAGCAAGCCGCCGATGCCGTGAATGCCGAACACGTCGAGGGTGTCGTCGTAATTGAAGCGGTACTTGAGGCTGGTGCAGGCCCAGAAACAAACCGCGCCGGCAATCACGCCGATCACGATGCCATGCCATGGCTCCACGAAGCCGGAGGCGGGCGTGATGGTGCCGAGACCGGCCACGGCTCCCGAGATCATGCCGAGCACCGAGGGCTTGCGCCGCGTGATCCATTCGATCGCGCACCATGTCAGCGCACCGGCGCAGGCGGCGAGATGCGTCGAGAGAATCGCCATCACCGCGCGCGAGTTGGCCTGCAAGGCCGAGCCGCCGTTGAAGCCGAACCAGCCGACCCACAGCATTCCGGTGCCGATCACCGCAAGCGAGAGATTGTAGGGCGACAGATTTTCCGTGCCGTAACCGCGGCGTTGTCCCATCACAACCGCAGCGACAAGGCCCGCGGTGCCCGCGCTGAGATGCACGACGAGACCGCCGGCAAAATCCAGCACGCCGGCCTGCGCCAGGAAGCCGCCGCCCCACACCCAGTGTGCGAGCGGGACGTAGACGAACGTGAACCAGCCGATGCAGAACAGCACGTAGGATGAAAACCGCATCCGGTCCGCGACCGATCCTGCGACCAGCGCAACCGTGATCACCGCGAAGGTCATCTGATAGATGACGAACAGCGCTTCGGGGATGGTCTTGCCGGCGGCGTTGACGCCATCCATGGTCATGCCGGTCAGCAGAAAGCGCTCCAGCGTGCCGAGCCATGCGCCGTCACCGGCGAACACCAGGCTGTAGCCGTAAACCATCCACAAAATCGAAATCAGCGCCACCGCCATGAGGCTCTGCGCCATCGTCGCCAGCACGTTCTTCTTGCGCACCATGCCGGCATAGAACAGCGCCAGACCCGGGATCGTCATCATCAGGACCAGCGCGGTCGCCGTGATCATCCACGCGGTGTCGGCGGCGTCGATTTTTGCGGATTGCGCAAGGGCGGGCGTGACAGTCAGCAAAAAAGCCGTCGCAAGGCGTGCGGCGGCATGCGGCAATCTCAACATGGACTTTCCCCCGGCTGCGATAATCTCCGGCGTCTTGCACGCGCCGTTGCGGTCGCTTGGTGATGCTGTGCGAGAGTTTGATGCAGTGAGTCTGAATCGAACGCTCGCCTAATTCTTGTCTGAGCAAGATTCCGAAACGCGAAACCGCTTTCGGAAATCATGCTTGCAATCAAAGTGCGTCGTTATCGGTCTCGCCGGTCCGGATGCGGACGGCATTCTCGATCGGCGTGACGAAGACCTTGCCGTCGCCGATCTGTCCGGTGCGCGCTCCGGCGGTGATGACCTGCACGGCCTGGTCCGCGAGATCGCTTCCGACTGCGATTTCGATTCGCAGCTTGGGCAGGAAATTCACGATGTACTCGGCGCCACGGTAGATTTCGGTGTGGCCTTTCTGGCGGCCGAAACCTTTCACCTCGGTGACGGTCATGCCGTGAACCCCGATCTCGGTCAGGGCCAGACGGACCTCTTCAAGTTTGAAGGGTTTGATGATGGCGGTGATAAGCTTCATGGTCGCTCTTCATCCCTTAAATCGGTACGGAAGCGTAGGAGTCTTTACGCGGGCCTGCAAGAATCCGCTACCTTTTTGGGCAAAGGGACAGAAAAATATGCAGGCGGGGTTGAAAACCGTTGCGGCAACGCGCGCTCAGTTTGTACCATCGGTGCTTTCGGGGGCTGCGATCGATTGCGATTTGCTTTGATGCTGCACGGCTGTCGCCTTGCCGCCGGTCCGGCGCTCCATTTTCCAAGTAAAGGAATTATCATGCCGGGCCGATCTTGGTTTGTTGCCGCCGGGGATAAGCAGGAGGGCCCATATTCAGAAGATGAATTTCGCGACCTGATCACGCGAGGAAGCATCCGGCCCGACACGTATGTCTGGGCCGACGGCATGCAGGACTGGCAGTATGCCGGAGATATTCCGGGCCTGCTCTCGCCCGGCCGCGCACCGCCTTCGATTCCGCGCCCGGGCGCATCCGCACCGTCCGCCAACGGCGATCAGTCGGGCGGATCGTTCTCGATCGAGATCGGCATCTGGGAGATGCTCGGCCGAGCGCTGGTTTTCGTGATCGGATTCCTGCTGGTCATTCCCGCGCCCTGGGTTGCGGCAAGCTTCTACGGCTGGATTGTTTCGCGCATCCATGTGCCGCAACGCGGCTACCTCGGCTTCACGGGAAAGCCGCTCGACATCTGGTACGTGTTCATCGGGCTGGCGCTGATGACGTATGTGGGGCTTGCCGGCATTCCCTACATTGAATATCTGCTGTTCCCGGTTCAGGCATATCTGTCGTGGCTCACGGTGCGGTGGATTGTGGCGAACATCACCGCGGAAGGCCGGCCGCTTCAGCTTAGCTTCGAGGGCAGCCCGTGGGTCTATATCGGCTGGTACCTTTTGCTGGCGCTGTCCTTCATCACCATCATCGGCTGGGCGTGGGTTCTGACGGCATGGATGCGATGGACGTGCAGCAACATCGCGGGCACGCGGCGCGCCATCTCATTCAACGCGACCGGACTGGAGATGCTATGGCGGACGCTGGTCTTCTCCATCGGCTCGGTGCTG